>DASZXE010000058.1:0-1559 GCA_035546475.1 Kofleriaceae bacterium | reverse complement strand
CGCTGGATCCAGGACGCGGCCGAGCAGTTCGCCGACGCCGACCGCGTGCTCGCCGAGCGGGCGGCGGCCGGTGGCGCCGACGAGCGCGTGCGCGGCATCGCCGAGCGGGTCGCCGGCCTCTCGCAGCTCACCCACGTCGGCGCGTCGCTCATCGAGTCGATCCTGCAGGGCGAATCCGTCGACGCGCTGCCGCTCAAGACCGTCGGCGAGCTGGCCCGCAACGCCGGCAAGCCGCGCTAGGATCGCTCGATCACCTCCGCGAGGGCCCTCGCGGATGTG
Source organism: Kofleriaceae bacterium (assembly GCA_035546475.1). GTDB lineage: Bacteria > Myxococcota_A > Polyangia > Haliangiales > Haliangiaceae > UBA2376. Next base: position 1,280 of record DASZXE010000058.1, on the reverse strand, counting down.
ATCGAGTAGTACTAGGATCGCGGCGGCCGTGATCGAGGTCCGCGACCTGCGCAAGCACTTCAAGGTGCACCGGCGGCCGCCCGGCCTCGCCGCCGCGCTCCGCTCGCTGGTCCGCCGCAAGTACGACACGGTGAAGGCGGTCGACGGCGTCTCGTTCACCATCGCGCGCGGCGAGCGGGTCGGCTTCCTCGGCCCCAACGGCGCCGGCAAGACGACCACGCTCAAGGTGCTGTCGGGCCTGCTCCACCCGACGAGCGGCGAGGTGACGGTCGCCGGCGCGCGGCCGGCGTCGCGCGACCCCGACTTCCTCCGCTCGATCACGCTGGTGATGGGCCAGAAGCAGCAGCTCATCTGGGACCTGCCGCCGGCGGAGACGTACACGCTCAACCGCGCCGTCTTCGCGATCCCGCACGCAGACTACGACCGCACGCTGCGCGAGCTGTCGGAGCTGCTCGACCTCGGCAAGCTCGTCGACAAGCCGACCCGCCAGCTCTCGCTCGGCGAGCGGATGAAGTGCGAGCTGGCGGCGGCGCTCCTGCACAAGCCGACCACGCTCTTCCTCGACGAGCCGACGATCGGCCTCGACGTCGCCATGCAGGTCGCCATCCGCGGCTTCATCCGCGAGTACAACCAGCGCCACGACGCGACGGTGCTCCTGACGTCGCACTACATGGACGACGTCGTCGCGCTCTGCCCGCGCGTGATCGTCATCGACCGCGGCCGCATCATCCACGACGGCGACCTCCGCAAGCTGGTCAAGTCGACGATCCCCGACAAGCGGGTCTCGTTCACCGGCGCGCTGCCGGCCGACCAGCTCGAGCGGCTCGGCCGCCGCGTCGACGCCGACGGCGGCCGCGTGACGATCGAGGTGCCGGAGGACCGCCTGCGCGAGGTGGTCGGCCACCTGCTGGCCGGCGCCGGCATCACCGACCTCGCGATCGAGGACCCGCCGCTCGAGGACGTCATGCGCAAGCTGTTCAAGGACAGCGCGGCGGACGCGGCGGCGGACGACGAGGCGGCGGGCACGGGCACGGGCAAGGGCACGGACACGGACACGGCGGAGCCGGGGTCGTGAGCGCCGGGCGATCGCTGCGCGCGATGCCGACCATGCTGCGGGTCGGCCTCGCCGAGACGATCGCGTACCGCGCCGAGATGATCGTCTGGATCCTGACGACGACGATGCCGCTGGTGATGCTCGCGCTGTGGACCAGCGTCGCCGCCGAGGCGCCGTTCCAGCAGTTCACCCAGGCCGACTTCGTCGCCTACTACCTGGGCGCGCT
>DASZXE010000057.1:0-2481 GCA_035546475.1 Kofleriaceae bacterium | reverse complement strand
GAGCCGGCTCCGCGGCACAGGTCGGAAGCGTTCGGCACGCCGCCGCGTCATGCATCGCCGTGGCGCTGGCGCGACGATCGTCAAGCGCCGTTCACGGTCGGGCCCGTGCGATCGCGCGCTTGCGTCCGGCCCGCGGCTTGCTGGTGCTCGCGCCCATGCGCGTGCCCGCCGCGATCTTCCTCTGCCTGACGCTCGCCGCCTGCTCGATCTTCACCCGCTCGATCGAGCGGCCGACCGCCTCGGTGCGCGACGTCTCGATGACGACCGCCGGCTTCGGCGGCGTCCGCGGCGCGCTGCGCCTCGACGTCATGAACCCGAACGGCTTCGGCGTGCCGCTCTCGGGCATCGACTGGCAGCTCTCCGTCGGCGGCGCCCGCGCCGTCCGCGGCACCGTCGAGCTGTCGCAGACCATCCCGGCCCGCGGCACCGCGCCGGTGACGACGACGCTGGCGATCGATCCGCAGGACGCGGTCGCCGTCGCGCGCGCGCTCGCGATGGGCGCCAGCAGCTACCAGCTCTCGGCGCGCCTCCACTTCTCCACGCCCATCGGCCCGCTCGACGTCGACCTCATCCACGCCGGTAACCTCGACGACGCCGGCGGCCTCTTCGGCGCCCTCGACTGACCCGCGCGCCCCGCCCTCAGGAGGTGTATGATCTGCCCTGCAGCGCGCTCGCTCCATCGCGCCCGCGTTGCGCATCGACATGAGCAACGGTCGGCCACGCGCGCGACGCTGGTGCATCGCCGCAGTCGGTGCGCTGTTGCTCGGGTGTGGCGCCGGAGGATCTGCACCGGGCGGGGCATCTGATGCGGCGGCCGATGGCGCCGGCGCCGAGGTCGATGCTTTACCGACGGGGCCGATCCACGTGAAGGTCTACTCGGAGATCCATCCGGGTGAGTCCGGCGCAGGCGCGCGCGTGGTCTTCGCGCCACCAGGTCAGCCGGCCGTGGAAACGCTGGCGGATGCGGACGGCCTCGTCGAGGCGATGATTCCGGAAGGGACGGATGTGACCGTCGCCCAGCGGGCGATTCTCATTCCTTCGGGCGAGTGGGGCACGATCTTCACGACGTTCGTCGACCTCGGACCGGGTGCGTCTGTCGTCGCCGGCCCGCGCCAGCTACGACCCCAGATCGTCAGCAATTTTGCGGTTGCCCTACCAGCGTACCCGGGCGGTCGCTTCTACACCCTGACCGCGTCCTGCGAGCTCGGCGGCGTGGCCGACCAGAACGTGCTGACGGTGAGCGTGTACGGCCCGTGCGCGACCGCGACGGCGGCGACGCTGGTCGGTCGCGTGAAAAGCGAGCAAGGCGCGCTCCTGGGCGTGACCGTGCTCGAAGGCGTCGACCTCCTCGCGGCGAACGGGACGACGGTCACGATGCCGCCGTTCGATGTCGCGCCCGTCACGATCACGGCGACGCTCACGAACGTCGCCGACATCACCGATGCGGTGACCACCTTCGTGACGTACCGGCTCGGCGATGTGTTCTGGCTCCTGGACCAGGCAGCGGCGTCCACACGTCATGGCGGGCTCGTGCAGCTCGCGTTTCCCGCATATCCAGTCGGAGACCAGACCAGCTTCGACGTCACCCTCGTGCACCTCGGCACGACGTTCGCCGACTATCATCACGGCGAGAGCGGACGGCCGACGGACTTCACCCTCGACGCCAGCTCGAGCATCGAGGGCATCCTGGGTGCGGTCGTCGGTGCGGACCACATCTCGTGGACGACGACCGCGTGGGGCACGGCTCCCGATCTCGTCGACGCGAAGCTGTGGTCCGGGGACGTCCGCGGCGTCCTGGTCGCGCCGGGCGATGGCTCGTCGATCTCGCTCGACGCCATCCCGCCCGATCTGCGCCGGCCGTGGAGCGCCGACGACGTCGAGCTCCAGTTCTATGAGGTCGATGGACTCGGCTATCGAGACATCGTGCCGCTGCTCGAGGAACCGATGGACTCCGGTGTGTGGCCGAGGCCGCCCTTCACCTGGCGTCTGCTATCGCTGCCACGCTCCCTGAGCTACTGGCGCACGTCCTATCCTCTGGACCTCGGCGTCGAGAACGGGCTGTAGCGGCGCCGCGTCGGAAGGTGTTCGGGCAGCTCGAGCTGACGCTGGACGTGCGGCGCGCCACGGGGAGGTCCCTCGGCGACGCAGCATCCGGCGCAACGCGCGAGCGCGACATGCCCCGCTGGCGGTGCTCGAGAGAGCCCATCGCCTACCGCGCGCGGGCAACGGCGCGGGTGTGAAGACGACATTGCATGCCTCGATCCCCCCGACGTCGTCTCATGCGTAGACCACCGTGGCGCGATCGAGCACACTACCGTCGTGAGTCATGTCGATCACGTGGGGGGCGGGGGCAGGTGAGCATCTTCAGCAGGTTGTTCGGTGGGCGACAGCCCCCAGTCAGCGCGGGCCCTTCGGAGCAGGCGGTGGTCGTGCGCCTCGATGGGCGTGGACTTCCACCCCACATCTACGAGAAGTACGATC
>DASZXE010000056.1:0-6340 GCA_035546475.1 Kofleriaceae bacterium | reverse complement strand
GCCTCACCGGCTACCTCGACGATCCGCCCCCGCCGCCCGGCCCGCTCGCCACCGCCGATGTCGGGTACCTCGCCGGCGGCTGGCTGCACGTCCTCGGCCGCGCCGACGACGTCATCGTCACCGGCGGCGAGAACGTCCACCCGGCCGCCGTCGAGGCCGCGCTCCTCGCCGCGCCCGGCGTCGCCGCCGCGTGCGTCTTCGCCACGCCGGACGACCGCTGGGGCCAGCTCGTCAGCGCGGCGATCGTGCCCGCCGACGGCTTCGATCGCGCCCGCGCGCTCGCCGACGCCGCCACGCGCCTCCCCGCGCACGCCCGCCCGCGCCGCGTCGTCGAGGTCGCCGAGCTCCCGCTCACCGCCAGCGGCAAGGTCGACCGCCGCCGCGTCGCCGCGCTGCTCGGCGCCGCCGGCCCCGGCGGCGTCACTGCACGCGCGTGAACTGCCGGTGATCGGCGCGGTCCTCGGCGCGCCGCTCGGCGCCGATCCGCATCAGCCCGCGATCCCGCTCGAAGACCGCCGGCCGCATGCCGGTGCTCGCCTGGTAGCGCCGCCCGATCCGCAGCAGCCACGCCGGCCGCAGGTCGTCCGACGACGCGTCCGCGGGCGCCAGCAGCGCCAGCTCGCGGCACGGCCCGCGCACGATCACCGGCGGCACCACCAGATCCTCGCCGGCCGCGACGGTGACGAGCACGTCGATCCGCTCGTCGGTCAGCTCGAGGTGCACCACGTGCGGCCCCGGCGCGAGCCCGGTGACGCGGTAACCGCCATCGGCCTGCGGCGTCGCCCGCCCGTCGCTCTGGTTCGTGCCGCAGAACGCGGGCCGCCCGCCGAGGCCGACCAGCGGCACCACCACCGACCCCGACGCGTCGACCGCGGCGGCCTCCCCGGCCACACCGTCGCCGGCGCGCGCCACCCCGGCGCCCTCGATCCACCCGACCACGACGACGACGGCGATCCAGCTCGTGCGCATGCTCCACCGTCGCCGCGATCGGCCGCCGCGGCAACGCGCGCGGCCTGACAAGCGATCGTCGGCCGCCGCGCGCGGTCGCTGTCGCAGTCGCGCCGGCGACGCCTCGCCCCGCCGGCCACCTACTGCAGGTTCCTCCAGACCCGCCGCGCCTCCGCCATCGCCAGCTCCTTGCCGAGCTGCTTGCCGATCGCCGCGAGCTGCTCGACCTCGTCGTCCCCCGCCGGCGGGATCTCGAACGGGATGACCACCGGCACCGCTCCGAACGGCCCGCCCGCCGCCGACAGCACGCCGCCGCGGTACTCGAGCCGCACCGTCACGCCGCCGGCGAGCTCGACCCGCGCCACCAGCTCCTGCAACGTGAACAGCCACGACAGCGCCGTCCGCAGCACCGTCTCGCCCGAGCGCGCCCGCTCGATCGTGAGCTGCACCCGCGTCAGGCCCGTCATCATGCCGGCGGTCGCCAGCACGATCGCGCAGTCGTCGAGCGCGAGCGCGCCGACCCGGATCGGCGGGTGGGCCGGCCGGCGCGGCAGCCGCAGCACGCCGAGGCCGGTGACCTCGAGCCGCCCGCCGCGCACCGACACCGCCCGCGGGTCGCGGTCCCACAGCACCGCGCCGAGCGGCGCCACGTCGAGGTCGAGCCGGTCGAGGTCGAGCGACAGGTAGCCGTCGTGCTCGCGCCGCACCGAGATGTCGCGGATCGACGCCGCCCCGCGCACCAGGCTGACGCGGGCGCCGCCGACGTCGGCGTCGGCGTCGAGGCTGGCCGCCAGCCGCGCCCGCACGTCGCGCGCCACCATCCCGCCGGTCGCCCACCCGACGACGACGAGCAGCACCAGGTAGCCGGCGAGCGCGCCGCCCGCCGCCAGCGCGACGACCCGGTAGCGCCGCCGCCGGTCGCCCTTCACGCGGGCACCGCCGCCTCGCGCCGCATCCGCCTCAGTAATGCGAGCCGACCCAGAGCTGCAGGCCGTGGAACGTGTCGCTCGCGCCGGTCGCCGGGTAGTCGGCCGGCCGGTTCGGGTTCGGCGGCGGGAACGGCGTCGTGTCCCAGCCCATGTGCTGCAGGCTGTACTCGACGCCGACCTCGAGCCGGTTCGCCAGCAGCCGGTAGAGGGCGCCGAGCCGCACGCTGCGCGCGCTCACGTCCGCGCTCTGGAAGCGGTCGCCCTCGACGCCGGTGTCGACGACGATCCGGTTGTCGACGCCGACCCAGGCGGTCGCCGGGCCGCGGTGGCCCTCGGCGCGCACGCCGAACCGCACCATCTCGTAGTCGACGTCGGGCAAGCGGTCCTCGATCGTCAGGTCGGTCGTGCCGCGGAACTGGTAGAGGTCGCGCGTCCACCCGGCCTCGAAGCCGACCGCCAGCTTCCCGCTCAGCAGGCGGAGCCGGTAGCGCAGGCCGAGGTCCATCGTGCGCCAGTAGAGGTCGGCGCTGGTGTCCTCGCCCGGCAGCGTGGCGCCGGTGACCGGCGCGAAGCTTCCGCCGATGACCAGCGCGAGCGGCCACAGGACCTTCGCCTTGCGCGTCAGCCGCCAAGGCGCCCCCTCGACGTCGAGGTGGATCGCGGCGACCGCCCCGCTCTTGAACGTCTGCGTGTTCGGCGAGTCGCCGCCGCCCGAGTACGAGAACCGGCGCCAGCCGATCTCGGTGCCGACGTGGGCGACGACCAGCGGCGTGCCGCGGGCGGGCCCGAGGTCGACGACCGGCGGCGGCGGCGGCGGCGGCGCCTCGACGGAGACCGCGAGCAGCTTCTCGTCGCCGGGCTTGATCTCGACGAACTCCTCGTACGGCGGCGTGGTCGCGACCTGCACGTGGTGGGCGCCGGCCTCGAGCTCGACGCGCAGCGGCACCTTGCCGCGCTCGGCGTCGTCGATCGTCACGGTCGCGCCGAGCGCCGCGTCGCCGCTGATCACCAGCGCGCCGATCGCCGGCGTCAGCGTCACCGCGACGTCGATCGCCGGGCCCTTGGTCTTCGGCACCTTCACCTGCTTGACGGCCCGCGTGTACCCCTCGAGCTCGATGATGAGGCCGTGGTCGCCCGGCTTGAGCTTCAGCAGGATCGGCGTGACGCCGGCCGGCGGCTGGTCCTTGTCGTCGACGTAGACCATCGCGCCGCTCGGCGTCGACGTCACCCGGACCGCGCGGGTCTGGGCGGCGGCCGGCGCGGCGGCGGCGGTCAGCGCGAGCAGCAGGAGCGCCAGGATGAGGGCGCATCGCCGCGCGAAGGCTGTCAGTGGACGTCCCATCGCCGCCAGCATAGACCTCGCACCCCTGCGGTGACCACGGCACACCCGCCGTGATTGTCGCGACGGCGCTGACCCTCCCGCCGGGGATGCGATATGGTCGGGCATGGAAAAACGGGCCCGCGACGTCATCGCGGGGGCGCTGCGCCCCAACGATCCCCGTCGCTTCCTGGTCGAGGCCATGATCGGCGCCATGAACGCCGACCGCGTCATCGATCCGCGCGAGCAGGAGATGATCCGCCGGCGGATGACCGAGCACGCGATGTTCGCCGGCCTCTCGCCGCAGAACGCCAACCTGCTGCTCGAGCTGGCGACCGACGCCGTCAACTTCGCGGGCGGCGCGACCGGCCGCATCCCGGCCATCGCCAAGGGCCTGCCCGCCCGCCTGCACCGCTTCACCGCGATGGCGATGGCGTGCGAGGTCGTCGTCGCCGACGAGCTGATCGACCAGACCGAGATCGAGTACCTCGACGCGCTGCGGATCGCGCTGCGGATCGCCCCGTACGAGGCGCAGGAGGTCTTCAACGCGGCGAAGGAGGGGCGCGCGCTCCAGTACATCGACGACCGCGTGCTGCGGCTGCGCAGCCTGGTGCCGGTCGTCGTCGAGGTGTTCACGCTGCGCGCGATCACGCTCGGCCGCCTCAACGACGAGCACCGCTTCGAGGTCCGCGACTTCCTGGCGTCGATCCCGGACCTCGGCCTGCGCGAGCACGAGATCGAGGGGCTGCTCTTCCAGTCGTTCCGGCGCCCGCGCCAGGGCAGCATCGAGAGCGAGCTGGTCGCGATCGCGCAGTCGCTCCCCGATCCGGTCGATCGCTACTGGATGGTCGTCTACGCGATGTGCGCGGAGCCGGTGGAGACGCTGCCGCGCTGGCGGTTCATCCCGTTCCTCGCGATCTTGCAGCGCGCCTTCCAGATCGTCGACGCCGACATGGAGCTCGCCGTTGCCGACGCCTCGCAGTTCCCGCCCACGCTGCCGCGCCCCCGCTGAGCCTCGCGCCGCGGCGCTACTTGTCGCCGCCCTTGTCGGCCTCCTTGCTGCCGACGACGGTGAGGTTCATGCCGACCTGGACCGAGACGTTCTTGCCGTCGATCGGCACCAGGATCTTGCCGTTCAGGTACCAGCCGAACGAGCCGGTGGAGAACTCCTTCACCTCGGCGAGCAGCTCCTGCCCGTTGATGACGACCTTCAGCGGCTCGGCCTTCTCGGTGAACTGCGTGCGCGTGACGGGGCAGTTGGTCTTCGGCATGGCGGGATTGTCGCCTCGATCGCCGCGCGCCCGCCACTTCCGGCGCTCACCGAGGCCGCCGGCGGTTGGTGACCGGCACCGGCTGGGGAATACTGCAGGGGCGTGCCCTGGATCCTCGCCTGGTTCGGCCTCGCGTCCCTCCTGGCCACGGCGATCTCGCTGTGGCCCCCGCACCGTCCGGGCGTCGCCGTCGTCGGCGCCTGGGTGATCGGCTGGCTCGTCAGCGAGCTCGCGCTGCACTGGCTCGTCGTCGAGGTCGCCGGCGGCGCCGTGCTGATCGCGCTCGGCGGGCTGCGCACCTGGATCGGCGCGGTCGGCGGCGTCGCGCTCGGGCTGTCGGCGCTCGGGCTCGTGCGCCACGTGCGGCTGGCGACCCAGGCGACGCGCGCCGTCGAGCGGGGGCTCGCCGACGGGCTCGGCCGCGGCTACCACGACCAGATCCCGCGCGAGGTGCGCGCCGCCTACGATCCGACGACGTCCTGGGGGCGGCTGGCGATGGTGATCCCGTGGCGGCCGCGCACGATCTCGCGGTTCGCCACCGTCGAGTACGCGCGGCGCGGCAAGCGCGCGTTGCGGCTCGATCTCTACCAGGGCGAGCGGCGCTGGCCGGGGCCGCGGCCGGTCTTCGTCTACGTGCACGGCGGCGCCTGGGTGATCGGCAACCGCCGCCAGCAGGGACGGCTCACGATCCACGAGCTGGCGGCGGCCGGCTGGCTGTGCGCGTCGATCGACTACCGGCTGTCGCCGCGCGCGACGTTCCCCGATCACCTCGACGACGTCCGCGACGCCTTGACCTGGCTGCGCGCGCACGTCGCCGAGCACGGCGGCGACCCGGGCTTCATCGTCATCGGCGGCGGCTCGGCGGGCGCGCACCTGGCCAGCCTGGCCGCGCTCGAGGACGCGACGCGCGACGACGCCGCGCGCGGCGGGCCGCCGCTCGCCGGCTGCGTCGCGTACTACGGCGTCTACGACCTCGTCGACGACGACCGCCACTTCCGCCACCGCGCCTTCCACGACCTCCTGATGGCGCGCGTGGTGATGAAGTGCCGGCGCGACCAGGCGCGCGATCGCTACGCGAAGGCGTCGCCGGTCGCGCAGGTCTGCGCGTCGGCGCCGCCGTTCCTGCTGCTGCACGGCGATCGCGACACGCTGGCGCCGGTGTCGGCGGCGCGCCGCTTCCACGCGGAGCTCACCCGCGCGGGCGTGACCTGCGCGTACGTGGAGCTGCCGGGCGCCCACCACGCGTTCGAGCTGTTCCCGTCGCTGCGCTCGGTCGCGGTCGTCCACGGCGTCCACCGGTTCTGCCAGTGGCTGTACGCGCGGCACCTGGAGCGCCGGTGACCGGCGAGGCGAGCGACCTGACGCGCGACGGCTGGGCGAGGACGCTGGTGGCGCGGGCGCGCGAGCACTGGACGGCGGCGCGGGTGGAGGCGCTGGCGGCGGGCAAGGCGCTGGTGCTGCCGCCGATCGAGGCGGCGCCGCTCCTGCGCGCGCTCGGGCTCCTGCGCGCCGATGCGTCGCTGCCGCCGACGGAGGTGCGCAAGTACTGGCAGGTCAGCCACATGGTGACGGCGCTCGGGCCGGCGCTGCGGGCGCTGCGCGAGCGGCCGGGGACGCTGCGGGTGCTCGACGCCGGCTGCGGGCGCTCGTACCTGACGATGGTGCTGGCCTGGGTCGCGCGCGAGCGGTGGGGCCAGCGGCTCGAGGTGCTCGGCGTCGATCGGGATCCGGCGGTGATCGCCGAGGGCCGCCGGCGCGCGGCCGTGGCGGGTCTCGACGAGGTCGTGCGGTTCGTCGCGGCGCCGCTCGACGGCCTGGACCTCGCGGCGGCGTGGGCGCGCGCGTTCGCGCCGGCGCCGGGCGCGACGGGCGAC
>DASZXE010000055.1:0-5250 GCA_035546475.1 Kofleriaceae bacterium | reverse complement strand
TCGACGCCTGCCTGCGCGCCGCGCTCGCCGCCGCCGGCGATCGGCCGATCGGCCCCGATCACCTGCCGTCGCCGCTGCCGCGCCGGCGCGCCGCCGCGCACCCGTCGTTCGAGCGCCAGGGCGAGCTGGTCGCGATCCGCTTCGGCGCCGCCACCGTGAACCTGAAGGACGGCGACGGGCTGCGCTACCTCGCCTACCTCGTCGAGCGGCCCGGCGTCGACGTCCACGTGCTCGACCTGATCGCCGAGGCGCGCAGCGGCCGCGCGCTGCCGTCGGACGTGCGGGCGCGCGGCGCCGCCGGCCCCGACCTCGGCGACGCCGGTCCGCTGCTCGACGCCCGCGCCAAGGCCGCCTACCAGCGCCGGCTCGCCGACCTGCGCGCCACCGTCGACGAGGCGACGTCGTTCGGCGATCACGCCCGCGCCGAGCGCGCGCGCGCCGAGATCGAGGCGCTCGCCGCCGAGCTCGCCCGCGCGGTCGGCCTCGGCGGGCGCGATCGCAAGGCGTCGGCCGCCGCCGAGCGCGCCCGCGTCAACGTCACGCTGCGGCTGCGCGGCGCGCTCAAGCGGATCGCGGCCGCCTGCCCGCCGCTCGGCGTGCACCTGGAGGCGTCGCTGCGCACCGGCACCTTCTGCAGTTACCAGCCGGTCGCGCTGGCGCCATGACGGCGGCTCCGCGCGCGCCGCTCCGGTCGGCCCTCTATCGCGGCCACCTGGTCCACGTCCGCCGCGACGAGCACGCGCGCCGCTTCCGCTATCCGATCTGCGTGGCGGCGCTCGAGCTCGACGAGCTCGAGCGGCTGCACGCGCGGCTCCGGCTCTTCTCGTACAACCGCAAGAACCTCTTCTCGCTGCACGACGCCGACTACGGCGCCGGCGACGCCGCGGTCGATCTGCGCACGCGCCACCGCGCGCTGCTCGCGGCGCACGGCCTGCCCGCGCCCGCGCAGACGACGCTCGTCACCCAGCTCCGCACCGCCGACTACGTCTTCAACCCGGTCAGCTTCTTCCTCGGCCACGACGCCGCCGGCCGCCTCGAATCCGCCGTCGCCGAGGTCAACAACAACTACGGCGGCCGCCACGCCTACGTGCTCGGCCCGCGCGAGCGCACCGCCGACGCCACCGGCGGCCGCGCTCGCTTCGTCGTCGACAAGACGTTCTTCGTCTCGCCGTTCATCCACGGCCCCGCCCGCTACGCCTTCACGTTCGCGGAGGCAGGCCCCGGCGCCTCGCGCCTCGACCTCCACATGGACGTGACCCGGCCCGGCGATGACCGGCCGTTCTTCGTCGCCCACCTCGGCGGCGCGCGCGTCCCGCTCACCGACCGCGCGCTGCTCGCCGCCGCCGTGCGCTACCCCCTCATGTCGGTGCAGGTCATCGCCCTCATCTACGGCGAGGCCCTGTGGAACCACGCGCGCCGCGTCCCGTTCCGCCGCCCCGGCCCCGACCACCGCCCCACCTGACGGCCAGGGCCGCGGGTGACGGTGTAACCACCGGAGTTACGCCTGGCGGGCATGGAGACCAGCGAGCTCGTCGCGACCGTCGTATCGATGCACGAGGAGGCGCGCCGGCGCCGCCTCTTCTTCCAGCAGACCAGCGACGACGAGCTGCGCGGCCGCCAGGTCACCGTCGACGGCCGGTCGCTGCTGTCGTTCTCGTCGTGCAGCTACCTCGGCCTCGAGCGCCACCCGGCGCTCGTCGAGGGCTGCAAGGCGGCCGTCGATCGCTACGGCACGCAGTTCTCGTCGTCGCGCGGCTACCTGTCGGCGCCGCCGTACGCCGAGCTCGAGGCGCGGCTCGGCACGCTGTTCGGCGGCCACGTGCTGGTCACCGCCACCACCGGCCTCGCCCACCAGAGCGCGCTGCCGGTGCTCGCCACCGAGAAGGACGCGATCGTCCTCGATCACCAGGCGCACCACACGATGCACGCGGCGGCGACCCTCTGCCGCGCCGGCGGCACCCGCGTCGAGCTCGTGCGCCACGGCGAGCTCGACGGCGTCGCCGAGCTGATCGAGCGGCTGTCGCGCACGTCGCGCACCGTCTGGTTCCTGTGCGACGGCGTCTTCAGCATGTACGGCGACCTCGCGCCGGTCGGCCTCCTGCGCCGGCTGCTCGCGCTCGCGCCGAACCTGCGGCTCTACATCGACGACGCCCACGGCATGAGCTGGGCCGGCACCCACGGCCGCGGCTCGTTCCTCGCCCGCATGCCGCTCGACGAGCGGGTGGTCGTCGCGACGTCGATGGCGAAGGGGTTCGCCTGCGGCGGCGGCATCCTCGTCTTCGCGTCGGCGGCCGAGCGCGACCGCGTGCGGCTCGCCGGCGGGCCGATGCTCTTCTCGGGACCGCTGCAGCCGCCGATGCTCGGCGCCGCGCTCGGCTCGGCGTCGGTCCACCTGTCGCCGGAGCTCGACGGGCTGCAGGCCGCGCTCGCCGAGCGGGTCCGCCACGCCGATCAGGCGATCGCGCGCGCCGGCCTGCCGCTCCTGTCGGCGAGCCCCTGCCCGATCCGCTTCCTCCCGCTCGGCATCCCGCGGCTCGCCTTCGAGGTCGCGTCGCGGCTGATGGCCGACGGCGTCTACGTCAGCGTGTCGGCCTACCCGACGGTGCCGATGAAGCGCGCCGGCATCCGCTTCTCGGTCACCGCCGCCCACACGCTCGAGGAGATCGATCGCGCGGTCGCCGGCCTGGCGACCCACATCCCGGCCGTCCTCGACGAGGCGGGCGTCACCCGCGCCGAGCTCGACGCGCTGTTCGCCGAGGCGCTGCCCGAGGAGTCGCGGCGCCGCTCGGTCGTCTCGCAGCTCGCGCGCCTCGACGTCCGCGCGGCCGAGCCGGAGGTCGAGGTCGAGACCCACACGACGATCCGCACCGTCGATCGCGCGGTGTGGGACGGCGCGCTCGGCGCCGCGGCGGCGGTGAGCTGGGACGCGATGGCGACCGCCGAGGAGGTCTTCCGCGATCCCGACCGGCCCGAGCACGACTGGCGCTTCACCTACGTGCTCGTCCGGTCGGCGGACACCGGCGCGCTGGTCGCCGCGACCGTGCTCACCACCGCGCTGTCGAAGGACGACATGCTGGCGCGCGCCGAGGTGTCGGCCGCCGTCGAGGAGCGGCGGCGCGCCGATCCGTACTTCCTGACGTCGACGGTGGTGATGATGGGCTCGCTCCTGTCGGAGGGGTCGCACCTGTGGCTCGACCGGCGCGGGCCGTGGCGGGCGGCGCTGCGCGCGATCCTCGACGTCGCCGATCGCGAGGTCGAGCGCAGCCAGGCGGCGGCGCTGGTGCTGCGCGACTTCCACGCCGCCGGCGACGCCGGCGACGACGAGCTCGAGCGCTGGTTCCTCGAGCACGGCCTGGTCCGCGTGCCGATGCTGCCGAGCCACCGGCTCGACGCCCGCGCGCTCGACGACGACGCGATGCTCGCCCGCCTGGGCGCGCGCAGCCGCAAGGCGCTGCGCCAGGTGCTCGACCTCGAGCCGAGCTACCGCACGGTGGTCCACCACCAGGCGCCCGGCGCGCTCGACGGCGCGGCGCTCGCGTGGCTGCACGAGCTCTACCTCGGCGTCGCCGCGCGCAAGCTCCAGCTCAACGTCTTCCCGCTGCCGGCGCGCGTGCTGCCGGCGATGCTGGCGAGCCCGGCGTGGGAGCTGGTGACGCTCCACCTCGATCCGGCGGCCGGCGGCCCCGCCGACGGGCGGCCGGTCGCGTTCTGGGCCGCGCACCGGCACGGCGAGACGTACGCGCCGTTCTTCTGCGGGCTCGACTACCGCCACGTCGGGCCGCACGGCGCCTACCGCCAGCTCCTCCTGCAGACGATCCGGCGCGCGCGGGCGCTCGGCCTGCACGACGTGCGGCTCGGCATGAGCGCCGACGTCGAGAAGGCGCGGTTCGGCACCACCGCCGCCGAGACCTGCGCCTACGTGCAGGCGCACGACCACTACCAGGGCGCGCTGCTGCGCGAGATCATCGCCGAGGTCGGCGTCGGCCGCGCGGCGCCTCACGTGGCCGCGTGAGCCCGCCGATGCCCTCGTCGCGCCACGACGCGATCGTGATCGGCGCCGGCCTCGCCGGGCTGTGCGCCGCGGTCGAGCTCGCGCGGGCCGGCTGCCGCCCGCTCGTCGTCGAGCGGCGCGCGACGGCCGGCGGCAAGTGCGGCACCGTCGACCTCGACGGCCACCGCTTCACGGTCGGCTGCAACGACTTCGGCGCCGGCGTCGAGCGCGACCTGCGCGCGCTCGGCGTCGACGTGCGCTTCGCGGCGAGCACGAGCACGGCCGCGATCGGCGACGCGGTCTACCGCACGCCGCCGGACCTGCGCACGCTCGTGCGGCTGGCGCGCCGGCTGCCGGCGATCGTGCGGCTCGTGCGGGCGGTGCGCGCGCGGCGGCGGCCGTGGCTCGCCGACGTCCTCGCCGAGGACGTCCGCGACGCGCGCGTCACCGGCCTGGTGTCGATGCTCGGCTACGCGACCGGCACGCCGCTCGAGGCGATGGCGACCGAGGCGCTCGCCGCCGACTTCTCGAAGCGGTGGGCGTACGGCCACGATCGGATGAAGGTGCCGGTCGGCGGTGTCGAGGCGATCGTCGACGGGCTGGTCGGCCGGCTGCGCGCGCTCGGCGGCGAGCTGCGCACCGGCGTCCGCTGCTCGGACATCCACCGCGACGGCGCCGACCGGGTCGTCGTCACCGGCGACGGCGAGCTGCGCGCGCCGCTCGTCCTCGCCAGCGAGCGGGACCCCGCCGCCGGAGGGCGCGCCGGCCTGTCGGCGATCCAGCTCCTGCTCGCGGTGCGGCCCGGCTTCCGCTGGCCGCGGTCGCGCGCGCTGGTGGTCCTGCCCGGCGATCCGGCCTGGCTGACCGAGCTGGATCGCGGCGCGCTCCCCGAGCCGTTCGGCTTCCACCTGTTCCGCGATCACGCGGGGCCGAGCGGCACGACGATCGTCGGCTACGCCCTCGCGCCGCGCGGGGTGACGGTGATGGCCCCCGAGCTGCGCGCGCGCGTCGAGCGGACGATCCTCGACGGCGCCGAGCGGTTCGTGCCCGGGCTCGAGCGCGCGCTCGTCTTCCGCCGTCTGCTCGATCCGGACGACTACCGGCGGCTGCACGGCCTCGACAGCGCGCTGGGCGCGATCGCGGCGTCGCCGGCCGCGGCGCCGGCGCCGTCGCTCGACGACGTCCGCGGCGTCCACCGGATCGGCAACGGCTTCGAGGCGCCCGGCGAGCACGCCGGCGCGGCGATCCGCTCCGGGCTG
>DASZXE010000054.1:0-3595 GCA_035546475.1 Kofleriaceae bacterium | reverse complement strand
TCCACGACGTGCCGCTGGTCGCCTGGCGCCGCGCCGGCGAGGGCGACCCCGGCGCCGCCGGTCCCGCCGACGTCACGCTGACGCGGCCGAGCGACGACGACCTCGTCCGCACGGTCACGCTGATCGCCGGCCTGCCGCCCGTGGAGCACTCGCGGCTCCCTCTCCCCGCGCCCGCCACGGCGCCGGTGCTCGGTCCCGTCGCGGTCCGCGATCCCGATCTTCGCTAACCGAACTTGCCCTCGATGTAGTTCGCGGTCCGCTCGTCCTTCGGCGCGAGGAACAGGTCCTCGGTGCGGGCGTGCTCGATGACCTTGCCGAGCAGCATGAAGACGCACTCGTCGCTGATGCGGCGCGCCTGCGCCATGTTGTGGGTCACGATCACGATCGTGAAGCGGCCGGCCAGATCGCGGATCAGCTCCTCGATCCGCTGGGTCGCCGTCGGATCGAGCGCCGAGCACGGCTCGTCCATCAGCAGCACCTCGGGCTGCAGCGGCAGCAGCCGCGCGATGCACAGCTTCTGCTGCTGCTCGAGCGACAGCTCGGTCGCCCGCCGGCCGAGCTTGTCCTTGAGCGCGTCCCACAGCCCGACCTCCTTCAGCGCCGCCTCGACCGCGCGCTCGAGGTCGTCCTTGCGCCGCTCGCCCCGGGTCAGGTGGGTCTTCAGCCCGAACAGCACGTTCTCGCGCACCGACAGCGGCAGCGGGTTCGGCCGCTGGAAGACCATGCCGACCCGCGCGCGCAGCTCGACGAGGTCCACCTCCGGCGCGTAGATGTCCTCGCCGAGGATCTCGACGTGGCCGCTGATCCGCACGCCCTCGATCCGCTCGTTGATGCGGTTGAAGCAGCGGAGCAGCGTCGTCTTCCCGCAGCCCGACGGCCCGATGAGCCCGGTCACGATGCCGTGCCTCAGCTCGAGGCTCACCTGGTGCAGCGCCTGGAACTTCGTGTACCAGAGCGACAGCTCGTGCGTGCGGATGCCCTTGGGGGAGGTCACCCGAAGTTCCCGTGTACGTAGTCGAACGTGCGGCGGTCCTTCGGCGAGCGGCCGAAGACGTCCTCGGTCGCGCCGACCTCGACCAGCTCGCCCATCAGGAAGAACGCGGTCCGGTCCGCCAGGCGGCGCGCCTGCTGCACCAGGTTGGTGACCAGCAGGATCGTCATGTGCGCGCGCAGCTCCTTCAGGACCTCCTCGATGCGCATCGTCGTCACCGGGTCGACGGCGATCGAGAACTCGTCGAGGCAGAGGATCTCCGGGGCGTGCGACAGCGCGCGCGCGATCGTCAGCCGCTGCTGCTGCCCGCCCGACAGCTTCGTCCCGAGCTGGTCGAGCCGGTCCTTCACCTCGTCCCACAGCGCCGCCTGGCGGAGGCAGCGCTCGACCACCTCGTCGAGGTCGGCCTTGCCCGACGCCCCCGCCATCCGCGGCGCGAACGCGACGTTGTCGTAGATCGACATCGGCAGCCCGACCGGCAGCGGCGCCACCATCCCGATCCGCCGGCGCAGCCGGGCGACGTCGCGCATCCGGTAGACGTCCTCGCCGTCGATCCGCACGTGGCCCTTCACGCGGGCGCCCGGGATGATCTCGAGCGTGCGGTTCAGCGCCTTCAGCAAGGACGTCTTGCCCGACCCCGCCGGCCCGATGATCCCGAAGATCTCGTTGCGGCGCACGTCGAACGAGATCCCGTCGAGCGCGACGTGATCGCCGTAGGTGACGCGCAGCCCCTCGAACGCGAGCGTGCGGTCGTCCGCTACCACTTGCGCCGCCTCCGCAGGCGCGAGCGCACCCCGATCGAGATCGCGTTGACGATCATCACCATCATCACCAGCACCAGCGCCGTCCCGTACGGGATCTCGCGCGGCACGTTCGGCACCTGCGTCGACACCACGAACAGGTGCATCGACAGCGCCATGCACTGGTCGTTCACCGAGTGGGGCAACTGCGGCACGAACACCGCGGCGCCGGTGAACAGGATCGGCGCGGTCTCGCCGGCGGCGCGCGACACCTGCAGGATGACGCCGGTCAGGATGCCGGCGATCGAGTTCGGCAGCACGACGTGGCGGACCGTCTGCCAGCGCGACGCGCCGACGTTCCAGCACGCCTCGCGGAACGGCATCGGCACCGCCGCCAGCGCCTCCTTGGTCGACGCGATGATCACCGGCAAGGTCATGATCGCGAGGGTCAGCGACGCCGACAGGATGCTGGTGCCGAGGTTCAGGAACAGCACGAACGCGCCGACGCCGAACAGCGCGTGCACGATCGACGGCACGCCGGCCAGGTTGACGATCGCCAGGTGGATGAGGCGCGTCGCCCAGGTGTCGCGCGCGTACTCGTTCAGGTAGACCGCGGCCAGCACGCCGATCGGCGCCGCCACCGCCAGCGACACGCCGACCAGCCACAGGGTGCCGACGATCGCCGGGAAGATGCCGCCGGCGGTCATGCCGCGCACCGGCTCGTCGAAGAGGAAGGTGAGCGACAGCGCCGGCGCGCCGCGGATCGCGAGCAGGCCCAGGATCGCGATCACCGGCAGCACCAGCAGGATCGTCATCCCCAGCAGCACGGCGAACGCGATCCGCTGGTTGCGGTGCCGCCGCCGGGCGCCGATCGACGTCGCGAAGACCGCCACCGCTACCTCTTCTTGATCCCGCGGATGACGAGATCCGCCGTGAGGTTGACCAGGAAGGTGATGGCGAACAGCAGCGTGCCGAGGACGAACAGGATCCGGTAGTGCGGCGAGCCCTTGGCGGTCTCGCCGAGCTCGGCCGCGATCGTCGCGGTGATCGTGCGCACCGAGTCGAGCGGGCTGTGCGGGATGTTGACGGCGTGGCCGGTCGCCATCAGCACCGCCATCGTCTCGCCGACCGCGCGGCCGACGCCGAGCAGCACCGCCGCGAGGAGCCCGTTGCGCGCCGCCGGCAGGAGCACGCGCCAGGTCACCTGCCACTTCGTGGCGCCCATCGCCTCGGCGGCCTCGCGGTAGGTGTCGGGCACCGCCTTGAGCGCGTCCTCGCCGATCGACACCATGATCGGCACGCTCATCAGCGCGAGCAGGATCGCGCCGTTCAGGACGTTGAGCCCGATCGGCGTGTGGAACGTGTGGATGATGACCGGGTTCAGGATCACGAGGCCGATGAAGCCCCACACGACCGACGGCACCGCGGCGAGCAGCTCGATCGTGACCTTCAGGACCTCCTTCAGGCGGCCCTTGCAGAACTCGGAGATGAAGACCGCGGCGCCGAGCCCGAGCGGCACCGCGATCAGCATCGCGAGCGCCGTCACGCTGAACGTGCCGGCGATCAGCGCCAGCGCGCCGTAGCGCACGTTCGAGTTCGAGTCCGGGTACCACTCCTTGCTGGTGAAGAGCTGGCCGAGGTCGAGCCCGTGGAACAGCAGCGGCGCCGCCTCGCGGACGACGAAGTAGAAGATGCCGAAGACGAAGAGCACCGCGCTGATCCCGCACAGGCGGATCACGCCCTCGATCACCAGCTCCTTCAGCCGGTGGAGGCGCTCGCGGCCGGGCGTCCGGCCGAGGCGGATCGGGCGACCCGGGGCGGCGCCGACGACCTGCGCGGCGGGCACCGCCGGGGCGGCCCCGGC
>DASZXE010000053.1:0-23186 GCA_035546475.1 Kofleriaceae bacterium | reverse complement strand
GGGAGGCGCCGCCGCCGCGCCGCCGCCGCCGCGCGGCGCCGCACCCAGTCGTCGTCGATGGCCGCCGCCGGGTCGCTGTCGAGCACGCGCGCGCGGATCGGCCCGTCCGGATCGACGAAGACCGTCGCCAGCGCGCCGTCGCCCGCCGCGCGCGCGTCGATCAGCGTCGCGACCGTCCCTGGCGCGAGCGCGACCGGGCCGAGCGCCTGGTCGTAGACCCACGGATGGCCGCGCCGGATGGTCGGCCCGAGCGGCCGCCGCAGGCGGACCGCCGGCCGTCCCGCGGTCACGGCGTCACGGGGCCAGCGTCGCCGAGGAGAGCTGGAACATCTGCCCGTAGCTGTTGAGGAGCTGCACGGGGCCGACGCCGTCGGCGATCCAGATGAAGTTGACGAGCGAGTTCTCGACCGGGAAGCGGCCGACCACGGCCGGCTTCGGCGGCTCGGGCGGCGGCGCGCCCGGCGCGGGCGGCGGAGGCTCCGGCGGCGGGGCCGGCACCAGCGGCGGGTCCATCACGACGTTCACGATCGTCTCGAGGCCGAGCTTCTTCGTCTTCTGCCAGCTCCCGAACTTCGTCGCGATCGGCTCGTCGGGCTGGGGCACCCAGTGGCGCTCGAGCGTCATCGTGCCGTGGTGCATCGTCGGCACCGACTTGCCGACCGGCGTGTGCTTCCACGACGCGGTGATGTCGTCGTGCCAGTCGCTCACCGCGCTGCTGATCTTGCCGCCCGCCAGGGTCAGGGTCTGGCCCTTGCGCTGGACGTCGTCGAGCTCGATGCCGACGGTGGTCCCCGGCTCGCCGGCGAACCAGAACGCGTCCATCGCGATCTGGAAGCGGGCGCCGCCGGGCGTGCAGGTGATCGACGTGTCGTGCTCCTTGTCGTCGATCGTCTCGTGCAGCGTGACGGTGGTGACGCCGTCCTTGGTGTCGATCGCCGTGACCTTGACGTCGATCTTCTCCGGCCGGACCGGCGTCAGCTTGGTCTGCTGGTCGTTGAGCGCGCGGTCGGCCGGTGGCGCGACCGGCTCGTACGTCCACTCGTTGCCGACCACCAGCGGGATGGCGGTCACCCCGCAGGCCTTGACGGCCTTGGGCGTCTTGCCCGGCCTGGCCGGCTGGGCGGCGGCGGCGCGCGCGCCCAGCCCGCTGACGGCGCCGAGCCCCACGACGGCGGCGAGCGCCGCCACGACGGAAGGCGTCCTGGCGGTCACGACTTGGCTGCGAAGCAGTTCGTGCGGGTGGCGGCCCCGATGTTGTTGATGATGCACGCGAAGGTCTCCTCGGAGCGCATATCACGGAAGTCGGGGTCGAGCGGGGTCTTGTTGCGGCCGAGCAGGCGATCGAGCTTCTGGTTCACCTCGACGCTCCGACTGGCGTGGTCCTTCATCAGGATCAGGCGCTCGAGCAGGTTATACGCACACTGCTTGCGATTGATCCGTGCGTACGCCGCGGCGAGGTTGTACGTGGCGTTGACGTTGTACGGATCGGCGGTCAGCGAGTCGATGAACGACTGGACCGCGTCGGTGATGAGCTGCTCGCGCGAGGCCGGGTCGAGGCTCGTGCCCTCGGCGGCCTGCAGCTTGGCCAGGCCCTCCTCGGCCAGGCGCTTGGCCTCGTCGATGCGCGGGGCGCGCTCGGCGTAGGTCTTGGCATCCGGCTGCAACGCCGGGTTGGGCGGATCGCAGTCGGTGCGGGTGGCGGCCGGCGGGGGCGCCGGCGGCTTCGGGACCGGGCGGAACGGCGGCGGCGGCGGGGTCGGGTGGGGCGTGCCGCCGCAACCGGCGGCGAGCGATGCCGCGGCGAGGATCGACAGGGACAAGAGGCGGAGGTGCTTCATCTTGGTCGGGTTCCCCGAGGCTGGTCAGGAGCCGGTGCGACGCGCGCCGCGTGCAGCCCCATCGCGTGATGCCGCGCCCAAGCCCCGAACGGGACATCGGGCCCGGCCGGACGGCCGGAAGGCGTGGTCAGCGGCCGAGCGCCTCGTCCGCCTGCTTGCGGAAGGGCTGGAACTCGCCGTTGTCGAGCGCGTCCAGGATGAGGCGGTGCGCGGTGGCGGTGAAGTCGTCGTACTTCTCGAGGGCGGCGAGCCGCTTCAGCATCGCGAGCGAGCAAGCGCGGCGGCGCGAGCGGGCGTAGCCGATCGCCAGCGAGTAGGTCGCCTCGGCGCTGTACGGCGCGTCGACCAGCCCCTTGCGGAGCTTGTCGATGGCGTCGGCGGTCTGGCCGGCCTTCTGCTGGTTGTCGGTGGCGGTCGCCGCCGAGTCGAGCAGCTCCTGCGCCTGGGCCGCGAGCTGGCGGACGCGCGCCTCGTTCTTCTTGTGGGTCTTGAGCGCGCTGCCCGGCTCCTCGTTGAGCTTGGCATTGCACTCGTCGTTCCACTTGATCTCGACGGGCGCCACGACGACGTCGGGCTCCTTCTTCTTGCTGGGCTTGTACAGCTTCTCGGGCTTGCCCGAGTAGAGGCCGCCGCAGGCCCCCAGTCCCGACGTCGCAAGGACGGCGGAGAGCAGGGTGACGGCGACGGTACGGCGAGGTGCGCTCCCACGCATGGCGATCCTCCTCATGAGCGCCACGAGGGTAGCGCCGCGATCGAGGAGGAGTCAACGCGCCGCGGCGCCGGAAGCCGGCGCGCGATCGGCCGGAGCGGCCGGAGGGGCCGGAGCGTCGGGATCAGGCGGCGAGGGCGCGGGCGATCGGGCGCGCGAACGGCGCGACCGCGGCGGCGAGCAGGCCGGCGGCGACGAACGCGTAGGCGGTCGGCCCGGGGCTGGCGGCGGCCACACCGGCCGCGGCGACGCCGGCGCCGGCGAGCGCGAAGATGCCCCAGGTGCGCATGCGGACGAGCCCGAAGAGGCCGGTGGCGCCGAGCGCGAACGGGGCGAGCGCGAGCAGCGCGCCCTGGCCGGGATTCTTCGGCGCGAGCGCCCAGGTGAGGAGGAACGGCAGGCTGACGGCGGCGCGGGTCACCGACTTGCCGAGGCGCTCGACCGCCGGCTCGTCGAGGTGGAAGCGGGTCCGCCACTCGGCGCGGCCGTCGAAGCCGGCGGCCATGTTCTCGCCGGCGAGGAACGCCGGGATGATCATGTGGGTCACGGCGATGAAGACCAGCACCGGCTCCGGGCCGATCTGGAACATGCCGACGACGCCCGTGATGAGGCCGTAGATGCCGAGGCCGGTCGCGTACCAGCGGCCCCAGAACCAGCCGGCGACCAGGCCGAAGAACGCGACGCCGTAGAGCGCGGCGTGGGCGGTCATGATCGGCCGGAAGTCGGGCGGGATCTGCGGGGACAGCGAGAGCGCCAGGTAGACCACGCAGTAGAAGACCAGCAGCGAGGCGGCCACGGCGCGTCGTTCACCGACCAGGAACTTCATCGGACAAGTATACAAGTCGAGCGGCGCGACGCCAGCGCCGTCGCGGTCGCCCGCCGCCGGCGAGCCGGGCCGCCCGCCCGAGGCCGCGTCATCGCGACCGCGCGTCACGGCTGCCGCACGTCGCCGCCGCCACCGCGTCGCCGCCACCGCGTCGCCCGCCAACACTGCTTCGCCCCGCCAGGACCTGCGTCGGCGCGGCCACCGGCGCGTCGCCCGCCACACGCGGGTCGCTGCTGCCAACGCCGCGCCTCGCCCGCAGACACCAACGTCGCCACCGCGGGCGGCCCGCCACGACCTGCTTCGGCGCGGCCGCGGCGGCGCGCCGGTCACTGCGGCGGGGGGACGATCTCGCCCTTCTGCACGATGAGCCGGAAGCGCTTGTAGCCGGCTTCCTTCTCCTTCGCCGAGAACATGACGCTGAGGAGGAGATCGTACGGCGTGGTCCGGTCGGCGACGATCATCAGCTCCGGCACCGGCGGCACCGGCTTGCCGTCCTTGCGCAGCACCTCCTCGTGGACGCGGCGCAGGTTGCCGAGGTACGCGCTCAGCTTCGTGATCTTGCGGCTGCTCGCGTCGCCGCCTTCCTTCTGCGAGGCGTCGACGCCGCCGTTGGTGACGGCGACGATCTCCTCGCCCTCGACGACGATCGCGCTGGTCGTGATGATGAGCGTCGACACCGGATCGGCGAGCGGCTGCTCGGCGACCGTCGACGGCAAGGAGACGGTGGCGGCCGCCATCATGGTGGCGTTGGTCGCCGCCTGCTGGATGAAGGCCACCAGCAGGATCGTCATCATGTCCATCATGGGCATGATGTTGAGGTGGCGGATCTCCTCGCCTTCGGGGACTCGCGCCACCTCCTTGCGGATGATGTCCCGCGCCTCGCGGACGGTGAACGCCATCTAGCGGAACCCTCCGGAGAACACGACGTCGGGGAAGAGCGCCATGATGTTGGGATCGTAGTTGGTCCGCGCCGTGTCGTAGAGGCGGTGCTGCTTGTCGATCGGGTCCGGGTTCGACTTGAGCGCCTCGTCGGCCGTCGGCAGGAAGCAGGTCTGCTCCGGCTGGCCGAAGTCGGCCATCTTGCAGCGCAGCGCGCCGATCACCGAGACGAGCGTGCCGTACGGGACCGACGGATCGGCCATCAGCAGGACCTGGTACGACTCGGCCTTGCGCGGCCGCGGCCCGCCGACGACGAAGTGGGCGACCGCGATGTCGTAGAGCGCGCTGTTGAACGCGCGGTAATCGAAGACCGGCGTCGCCGGCATGCCGGGCCGGTCCTCGCACTTCCGCTCGGCGTTGCAGAAGTTCGTCTGGCACATGTGGTTCGAGTCGCACTGGTCGCCGGCGCGGCCGACCTCGGGCAGGCGCAGCTTGGGGGCGTTGATCGTCCCCTCCTGGCCGCTGATCGAGAACAGGAGCAGCTCCTTCTTGGTGACCGCGACCGCGAGCTGGAGCGGCTTGTCGTCGGGGTTCGGGTTCTGATCGGCGGCGGTCGTCGGCGGCGGTGCGCCGGCATCGGGGAGCTGCGTGTTGATCTGGCCGAAGAGGATGTTGGCGCTGATCGACGCCAGCAGGAACAGCATGAGGTTGGTGACGATGTCGAGGTACGGGATGAGGTTGATCTCACCCGACTCGAGCTCGTCGTCCTCGATCTGATCCTCGCGCCGCCGGACCGCGACGCGCGCCTTCGTTCGGACCCGCTGGGCGCTGAGCATCGGGCAGCTCCGCCCTACGCCTCACCGTCGGACAGGCCGGGCGCCGCGCCGGCGCCGCGCGCCGCGCTGGCGACCGCGCCCTCGGCGAGCAGGTTCTCGAAGCGCAGCGAGAAGGCCTCGAGGTCGGCGATCACCCGCTTGGAGGCGGCCGACAGCATGAGGTGCGCGAGCATGCAGATGAGCGCGATCGAGAGACCGAAGGCGGTGTTGTACATGGCCTCGGCGATGCCGCGGGACAGCTTCTTGTCCTTCTCCTGCGGCAGCGCCTTGTCGAGGGCGGAGAACGTGCGGATGAGGCCGGTGATGGTGCCGAGGAGGCCGGTCAGGGTGACGATGTTCGCCATCGACCAGAGCGCGCCGATGCGGACCTTCACCTCGGGCAGCGCGTCGGACATCGTCTCTTCCATCGCCTGGGCGACGGCGGCCTCGCCGCGGTGGACGCGGTTGAGGCCGGCCTTGGCGACGCGCGCGACCGGCGCCGTCGTCGCGTCGCACAGCTTCTTCGCGCGGTCGACGTTGTTGGCGGCGAGCAGGCGCTTGATCTGCTCGAGGAAGGCCTTCGCGTTCAGGTGGCCGCGCCCGAGGAAGTACATCGATCGCTCGACGATGAGCGCGATGACCACGGCGAGGAAGAACGTGTTGACGATGAAGAACGGGCCGCCCTTGTCGAATACGTTGCTGAGCCAGTCCATCGGGTCTTCGGCCTCCGCGGGTGTGCGGTGGTTGTAGCGAGCGACGTTGGGTGCGTCAAGTTGCGTCGAGGAATTTCCGGTGCCAAATGAGGAACTTATGCACAGTCTACGGACCGTCGACGCCCGCGTCGACGGGTGAGTCGGCGGGGGCGCCGGCCGCGATCCAGCGCTCGATCGCGTCGCGCTTCTCCTGGCAGAGGAGGCGCGAGTTGTAGGGCATGGTGCCGACCCGCGGGTCGAGGGGACCCTCGTACTGACCGAGGGCCACCATGATGTAGCTCATCATCGGCTGGCCGGGCACAAGGAGCTTCCAGGTCGGGAACTGCTGCGACGTCACGTTGACGAGCGCGTCGTGGGCGTGACCCGGTGAGAGATCGAGGCCGCCCGCCTGCGAGGCCGCGCCCTGGTGGCAGGCGGTGAAGTTCGAGCAGCTCGGCGTGAAGACGTTCTCCTGGATCCAGGCGAGATCGGAGTGCTGCTTGGCGGCCTCGCACTGGGGGGAGGCGTCGATGTCGGCGGTGGCGTCGTCGCCGGCCGGGCAGCCGGCCAGCGCGAGCAGGACGGTGGAAGCGAGCCCGGGGAGGAGGACGCGCAACGACTGCATCGCGCGGACGGTAGCACGGGCGCGCGCGTCGCCGACCGGGTCGATGGTGTCGATCGCGTGAACGGACGCGATCGCGATCACGGCGGCAGCGGCGGCGCCGCGACGCGCGAGGCGAACGTGGGCAGCGGGCCCGGGTGGCCGAAGCGCGCGGGCAGGGTGCCGCGCACGAAGGGCACCCACGGCGCGGAGGGCGACGGGCCCATCGGCTGGCCCGAGCCCTCCTGCGCGCGCACGAACGTGACGCCGGGCGGCACGGGGAACTCGCGCACCGGCGTCTGCGGGTGCGCGGCCCGCATGAACTCGAGCCAGATGGGCACCGCGGCGCCGCCGCCGGTGATCTTGTCGCCGATCGGCGTCGAGTCGTCGCGGCCGATCCAGACGCCGCACAGCAGATCGGTCGTGAAGCCCATGAACCAGACGTCCTTGAAGTTGGCGGACGTGCCGGTCTTGCCGGCGGCGGGGCGGCCGAGCGCGTTGGCGGCGTGGGCGGTGCCGCGCTGGACGACGCCCTGCATGAGGTTGACGAGCGTGTAGTCGACGTCGGGCGGGAAGACGACCGGGCCGGGCGGCGTCGCGCGGCGATCGACGAGGACGTTGCCGTCGGCGTCGGCGATGAGATCGACGAAGCGCGGGGTGACGCGGCGGCCGCCGGAGGCGATCCCGGCGTAGCCGCCGGCGAGCTCGAGCGGCGTGAGGTCGGGCGTGCCGAGCGCGACCGAGATGTGGCGCGGGATCGGCGACGTGATGCCGAAGCCGCGCATGGTCTCGATGACGTGATCGAGGCCGACGGCGAGCGTGAGCTGCACCGAGATCGTGTTGAGCGACTTCGCGATCGCGGTGCGCAGCGTGACCCAGCCGTTGAACTTGTTGTCGTAGTTCGACGGCGACCAGCGGCCGCTGGCGGTCTGCACCGAGATCGGCCCGTCGAGGAACTTGTCGATCTGGGTGATGCCGGAGTTGATGGCGGTGCCGTAGATGAACGGCTTGATCGAGGAGCCGACCTGGCGGTGGGCCTGGCTGGCGCGATCGAAGCGGCTGGTCTGCCAGTCGTAGCCGCCGACCAGCGCGCGGACCCGGCCGGTCGACGGCTCCATCACGACGATCGCGCCCTGCAGCGCGGGCGGCTGGGCGAGGACGGCGTGGGCGCCGTCGTCCGAAAGCCGGACAGGCAGCAGATCGCCGACGGCGAGGCCGGGGCCGGGGCGGCCGCGCGGGCCCTTCGGCGTCTTCGGCGGCGGAGGCGGCTGGCGCCAGGCGCGGAGCTGCCTGGCGTCGGCGTCGGCCAGCGGCAGGGTGACCGGGCCGGCATCGACGACGATGCCGCGGTAGCGGGGCAGGTCGACGATCATGGCCTGGTAGGTGATGCCGGGGAGCAGGCGATCGCCGCCGCCGATGAGCGGGGTCGCCGGGGGCGGGCCCGGGCGCCAGGGGCGGGCGGGGCCGTGCGCCCATGCGTCCTGATCGCTGCGCGCGACGGTGCCGATCGGGCCGTGGAAGCCGAGGTAGCGATCGAGCGACTCGAGGCCGTGGCGGAGCGCGACCTCGGCGGCGAGCTGCATGCGGGTGTCGAGCGTGGAGTAGAGGCGGACGCCGTCCTGGTAGAGGCGGTGGGCGCCGAGCTCCTGCTGGGCCTGCTGGCGGACCTGCTCGACGAAGTAGGGCGCGGCGAGGTCGTTGAGCGGCTGGGGGCCGATGATGGCGATCGGCTCGTCGAGCGCGGCGGCGAGCTGGGTGTCGGTGATGTAGCCGTCGTCGTGCATGCGGTCGAGCACGTAGCGCTGGCGATCGCGGGCGAGCTGGTAGTGGCGGGTCGGCTCGTAGGCGCTGGGGGCGGCGACCAGGCCGGCGAGCATGGCGGCCTCGGCGACGGTGAGATCCTCGACGTCCTTGCCGAAGTAGGTCTCGGCGGCGGCGGCGACGCCGTAGGCGGTCGCGCCGAGCGGGACGTGGTTGAGGTAGATGGCGAGGATCTCGGGCTTGGAGAGCTCGCGCTCGATGCGGACGGCGAGGACGAGCTCCTTCAGCTTGCGCTCGTACGTGCGCTCGTTGCCGAGGAGCAGCATCTTCACGACCTGCTGCGTGATCGTCGAGGCGCCCTGCTTGACGCCGCCGCTGGTGAAGTTCTTGTACGCGGCGCGGACGATGCCGGAGAGGTCGAAGCCGGGGTGCTGCCAGAAGTTGCGGTCCTCGGCGGCGATGAAGGCGGCCGGGACGTGCGGCGGCATGCGGGTGAGCGGCACGACGCGGCGGTTCTCGAGGAAGAAGGCGCCGATCTCCTCGCCGTCGGCGGAGATGACGACGCTGGCGCGGTCGGGGCGGTAGTCGAAGGCGCGGATGATGTCGGGCGGCAGCTCGGCGTTGACGGTGCGGACGACCAGGAAGCCGAAGCCGGCGGCGGCGGAGACGCCGTAGATGGCGAGGAGGGCGAAGAGCCGGAGGACCGACACGGCCCGGATGCGGCGCCGCCGGTGGCGGTGGCCGCCCGGCTTGCCGCCCGGCTTGCCGCCCGGCTTGACGGGGTTGATGCCGCCCGGCTTGCCGCCCGGCTTGACGGGGCCGCCGGCCTCGCCGGGTTTGCCGCTCGGCTCGCCGGGCTGGCCCGGGTTGCCGGCCTCGCCGGGTTGGCTGCTGGGCTTGACGGGGGTGATGCCGGGCTGGCCGGGCTGTCCCGGGTTGCCGGCGTCGCCGGGTTGGCTGCTGGGCTTGACGGGGTTGATGCCGGGCCGTCCCGGGTTGCCGGCCTCGTCCGATTTGCCGCTCGGTTTGACTGGGTTGATGCCGGGCTGGCCGGGCTGTCCCGGGTTGCCGGCCTCGCCGGGTTGGCTGCTGGGCTTGACCGGGTTGATGCCGGGCTGTCCCGGGTTGCCGACCTCGCCGGCTTGCCTGCTGGGCTTGACGGGGTTGATGCCGGACTGGCCGGGGCGGCCGAGCTGGCCGCGCTCGGCGGAGTCGCCTAGCTCGGCGGCGTCCTCTGGCGCGCCGAGACTGCTCGGCTTGCCGGGGTCGCCGGGCCGGCTGGCCTCGCCAAGCCTGGCGGAGTCGCTCGGCGTGCCGGGCTCGCTGGGCTTGGCGTCGGGCGGCGGGGCAGGCAAGCTGGATCGAAGATGGACCCGGGGCGAAAGGCGCGCAACCAGCTCGCCGGCAGGTGGGCGCTCGCCGCGCTCGTCCTCGGCGTCTGGCTCGGCGGCGGTGCCACCGCGGCTTGCCGAGGGCGGCCCGCCACGATGGGCGGCGGCCTGGTCGCGGCCGTCACCTCCGCCGTGCGCACCGCGGCGGCCGCCACTGCGGACGCGGCGAACCCGAACGGGGTTGATGATAACGTGCCGGAAATCCCCGCGAGCGCCCCCGACCGGGTCGCCGTGATGGCCTTCGAGAACCGGTCCGGAGTGCACGTCCTCGACTGGGCCATCGCCGGGCTGCCGTTCATGATCGGCGAGAAGCTGGAGGCCGTCGTGGGCCTCGATCCAGCCTTCGGCGCCCTCGTCGTGCCGCCCGGGCCGGCGGTGACGGCCACGCCGACGGACGTGGCGGCCTTCGCGGGAGCGCAGCGGGCCCGCTGGGTCGTCAGCGGCTGGGTGGAGCGACCCGACTGGAAGCTGCGCCTTCACCTGACGCTCTGGCGTGACGACGGCGGCGCCGCGACGGTCGCCGCGGATTTCGAGGCGGTCGGAGAGGTCGAGCAGCCGCACGTGCTGGTGGGGCAGGGGCTGGTGGTGCTGGCGGCCAAGGCGGGCTGGACGTTGCCGCCCGACGGCCCCGCGCGGCTCTCGGCGGCGCCATCGCGCGATCACTATGCGTTCACGCTGATGGGGCGCGGGCTCGGCCGCTGGCTGGGCGCGGTCGGCACGCCGGACATGAAGCTGGTCGAGAAGGACCTGGTGAAGGCGGTCTTCATCGATCCCGACTTCGCCGAGGGGCAGAGGCTGGTCGGCGAGCTGTGGGCGCGCGATCCGGATCCGAAGGTGGCGGCGAAGGCGGCGGGCAGGTTTGCGCTGGCTGTCGATCTGCGACCGGACTACGTACCGGCCTTGCGCGCGGTCGCGGCCGACGCCGCTGCGGGCGGGCAGGCCGACCTCGCGCGGGAACGGTACACGGCGCTCTGCCGTGCGCGGCCGTGGGACCTCGATGCGCGCATCGGGCTGGCGGGAGCGCGCTGGCAGCTCCATGACGGGGTTGGTGCAGAGCGTGAGCTGGAGCGCGTGGTTGCGCGGCGGCCGGAGGACCTGCCGGCGCACCGGATGCTGGCGCTCATCCACGGCAGCGAGGGCGACGCGGCGAAGCTCGTCGCGGAGCTGGAGATCGTGACGAGGCTGGCGCCGGCGGACGTCGGGGCACAGGTCGACCTTGGCGCCGGCTATGCCGAGCTCGGACGCACGGCGGATGCCATCGCCCTGCTGACTCGCGTCGCGGCCGCGCGGCCGGATGACGTCGCCACGCGCAAGCGACTGGCGGATCTGCACCGGGCATCGGGTGACGTCGACGGAGCGGTGCGGTGGTACGGCGAGGTGGCGTCGCTGCGGCCGGACGATCCGCGGCCGCCGTTCCTGATCGGGGCGACGCTGTACGATGCCGGACGGATGGACGCGGCGCGGACGGCCTTCGCGCGGGCGGCCAAGGCGGCGACGTACGCGCCCGAGGCGGCCAGCGCGCTGGGAGCGATCGCATGGCAGACCGGCCGCACCGTGGAGGCGGCTGCGACCTGGCGGGCGGCGGCTGGCAAGCGGCCGCGCAGCGCGGCGCTACGGCACGATCTGGCACTGGTGGCGCTCGGTGCCGGGCGGCTCGACGAGGCGCGGGCACAGGCCGATGGCGCGGAGCGCCTCGAGCCTGGGCGGGCGGACACCGCCTGGTTACGGGGCGTGATCGCGTGGCGTCAGGGCGATCGCGCCGCCGCGCGGGAGGCGTTCGCGATGGCGGCCGAGCGCGGCCAGAAGGGCGCTGGCGACGCCGTGGCGGCGATCGACCGGGGTGGCGCCCCGGCGGAGCAGACGCTCGCACCGCGCCTCGACCTGCCGTTCGGCGATCCCGAGGCGGTTCCGAGTGCGCTGGCACGCTTCGCGACCTCGGAGGCGGCGGGCGACGCGGCGCGCGTGACCTTCGAGCGCGAGGTGCTGGCCGCCTTGTTCGAGCTCGGCGAGGGTCCGGGCAAGGACCTGGTTGCTGCACGGACGGCACCGCGCACGTGCCCGCTCGTCGCGGTCGCGCCGCACTGGGCCGGCGCGCGTGCCGCCATGAGCGCGTTCATCGACGCCGGGGTCTCGCTGGAGGACGCCCATCGGGTCATCGCGACGGCCGACGACCTCGGCGAGGTCGAGACGCTCGGGCCCGTGCTGCGCGCGAAGGTCGCCGATGCGCGCAAGGCGTACCGGCTTGCCCAGCAGGACCTGCGCGCGATGGAGATCTCGCTGAAGGACCAACTCGGGCGGGAGCTCGCGCGACGGGGTTGTCGCGAGGAGTTGCTCGCCGCGGCGGCCGCGGACCCCGAGTCCTACCGCGGGCTGGTCGTGACGCGGCCGCCCAGGCTCGCGCCCCCGACGACGGTGGCGGTGCCGCCTCTCGCAACGTTCCAGATCGACAACCGGAGCTGCGAGGTCGAGGTGTCGGTGCATGTCGATGGCGGCTATGTCGGGTCGGTGCAGGCCGGCGAGCGGGCATCCCTGCAGGCTTCGACCGGCCGGCACACGCTCTGTCTCATACCTGAGCCCGCCAGCAGCCGGTGTGGAGACCGTGGCACCGTCCGCGACGTCTTCCTCCACGACGGCTTCTCCATCGGGATGCGCTGCCCCAGCGATCGTCGCTGATGCGGACACCTCCCGCGCCGCTGGCTGCAGTGACGTGCGTGCCGCGGCACGCGTTTGCAGGGCGTGGCGAGGACCCCCGGAACGGGTAGCGTCCCCGGAACCCGGTGGCGTGCCCGAACGAGCGTGCCGGAACGGGGTTGAGGTTGGCGTCACCGTCTGCAGTGACGTGCGCGCCGCTGTACGCGATGGGAGGCGTCCGGAGGACCCTGCCGGAACGGGTCCGTGCTGGAAGGCCGTCCGTGCCGGAACGGGGTTGAGGTTGGCGACACCGCGATGGAAGGCTCTCGTCGGCTTGCTCGGTCGCGACCGAGGCTGCGGCGAGGTGCCTGCCGTAAACCCTTTGCCTGGAGGTTCGCCACGCCGCGACGGCGCCGGCCATCCGCCGACGTATTCCCCCCGCACGCCGTTGCCTTCAGTGCGCCGGTGACTCTGCGACTCGAACGGAAGCGAAGCGTCGTAGCCAGTACGTGCCCGCCGGAAAGACCGCAGGAATGCCTGCGAGCATCCGTTGGCGCGCCGCGCGGTACGCGGCGACGAAGTCTCGATCGCGCTGGAGGTAGGCGGCGCGCGTCGCTTTGTCGTGGGCTGCGAGCCTCGGCCGCAGCTTGCGATGAGGAGCGGTACTCGACGGGCAGCCCCGCCAGTCCTGCTCGAGGATCGCCCTGCGCCCGAGGACGCGGGCGCCGGTGCGTTGGCGTTCGCTGGCTGCCTGTGCCTCGAAGGCCGCGACTCGCTCGCGTATCTCCGCGCAGATCTCATCTGCGTTGCCCAGCACCGACGGAATCGTCAGCTCGAGCGTCACCGATTCGGGCATTCTCCCTGTCGCGCGGAAGAAGTGCTGCGGGCGCCGAGCGCTGATGGCCCTGCCGTTGAGGAGCGAGAAGAGGCCATTGACCCCGGGCCAGTGATGGACTCGCTCCACCAGGTTGTCCTTCACCGGATTCGTCGCCGCGTACACGATCTTGTCGATGACGTCGCCACGATCGGCGAGCTCGACGATGCACGGTGGCTCGCTCGACCAGAGGTTCTCCCATCGCCCCCGCAGCGCGTTCTGGACCTTCGCGATGAACTTGTGCAGGTGCTCCACGAACTCGATGATGAGCCCCGTCGGGTCATAGACGATCGTGTGATGATGGTTGCCGGCGACGAATGGCAGCAGGACGATGATGCCGAACCGCTTGGCGGCCTCTCCCAGCACGTACAGGAAGCCGTTGTTCGTGGCCGCGTCGGGGCGGAGGAGTAGCTGGCGCTGTGTCACGCGTCGCGTGATCATGTAGAAGCGGCCGGGCAAGACTTGGCGTGGACGCACGCACCGCCGCTTTGCAGCTCGCACGCCAGGCCATGAAGATTGGGTTTCGCGGTGTTGCCGCGCGCGATGGCCGGAATCCGGCCGCTATTGTCCGGCCGTCGGACAGCAATGGGCAGTGTCCTAATTTCGTTTCTCCCTGGACCGATCCCGCCGCCCCGTGTGCCCGATCGACCCATGCCGATCCTCACGCACAAGACCGTGTGGCGCCGCCATGCCGAACCTTCGCCGCGCCGCTCGCTAGTGCGGCTCACCCCAGATGAGTGCGCGAACGTCCGCCGCGTTATCGCACACCTAACGGTCGAGCATGGCGCGGCTGGCCTGGCGCGTGCCCTCGGCATCACCCGTGACGCGCTCGGGAAGGCCCGGGTACCAAGCCGCCCGCAGTCGCCGCGCATGGTGTTCGCGCTGGCGCGGCTGACGGAGCTGCCCGTCGATGCGATCTTGGCTGGGGTGTGGGCGCAGTCGACGTGCCCGCACTGTGGGTGCAATGCGTATGGGGCGCCGTCGGCACCGGCGCGCCGACGCTAGCGACGGCGGCGCGCCCGATGGGTGCGGGTCAGGCCGTAGCCGATCCCGACGCCGACGCCAAGCGCGAGGGCGGCGCCGACAAAAAGGTTGTTCGTGCGGACGATTCCGGTCCGAAAGTCAAGTTCCGTGTGGTATAAAGAGGGCGTGACGATCGGATCGATCGCCGTGTGGCCACCGTACGCAAGGCGCATTTGTAACTCCGAGTAGCGTTTTGGTACGGGTTGTCGACGGGGGGGTGATGAATCCCGTCGGCAACCGGTAACGTGGCGATCGTTCCGACCGTTACATGTACTCTACCTTACGATTCCGGTGGCTGTCAACCGAAAATCCGGAGGTAGGGTCTGATACTTAGCTGCGGTCCGTGTACAGCGCGCGCAGAAACCGGATCGCCTGCTGTCGCGCCGCAGGCGACTGCGCCCCGATGATCGCCGTGACCGTTGCCAGGTCGCCGATGACGGTTTGATCACCGTCGTTGAAGAACGCCGACAGCGATACGCCGAGCGCTGCTGCGATCCGAGCGACGGTGCCGATCGAGGCGTTCGTCCGCGCGTTCTCGATCTCGGAGACGTACTTGCCGGACAGCCCGGCGGCGCTGGCGACGTCCTCCTGGGTCATGCCTCGGGCACGGCGCAGCGTCCGCAGCCGCCCCGCCGTCAGGGCTACCGCAGCCGCGTCAGGGTCAGGTGGGCGTGCGCGCCGTGGCACGCGGGGACTGTCGACGGCGTTACACGCGGTGACTATCCACCATGGTTCCATCGTCCACCCTCAGCGTAGAGCGATAGGATAACGTCCGAGGGACGTAACACCACCTGTAGGGGGCAACTATGAGAACGCAAGACGGTCGATGGTTCCGGTTCGCGCTGGTCGTGTGCTTTCTGCTCGCGCTCGGCGCTGCGCGCGCGCATGCCGGCGGCATCGCAACGGGCACGTACACAGTGACGGCTGAAGAGGTTGTGAGTGGTGACGAAGGTTGCCCGGCGTCCTCTACGCCAGTGACGTTCTCATTCACTATCAATCGGGCGGGAGTGAGGTACACACTAACGCCATCGACCGGCTTTCCATTCGACCTCAAGGACAGCGCGAATCTTGTAAAGCGTGGACGCGCCTACATTGCGACATTCACATTCCTTGTTGATCGAGATACCACTGTATCGTTGGTATTCAACGGCAAACGTGTAAAGGGTGGCGCGGCGACCGATCATCGATGCTCACCCATTTACAACTTCGTCGGGGCGCGAGCTGAGGCGGTTAACACCACAACGTGCGACAGGAACCCAACGACATGCACACGGGATACTATTTGTATTGCGGGTGCATGCGTGCCCGCGTTTGACCGTCAGTACGTGTTCACCGTTCGTAATGCGACGATAAGGGCCAAAAGCCCTGATGGTTCTGCGTGGGACCCGCACGGCGGCGCGCCGGACCCGTACGCTGTTGTGACACTCAACGGCAGTCAGATTCTCCTTACGGAGACGCTAACAGACACGTACAATGCACAGTGGACGGCTGCGTCCCTGCCCGTGGTCGTGCCCGCGGGTAGCATTCTTACGCTCGACGTCTTGGACAAAGACGACGGCAATCCTGATGATGGTATCTATACCTGCAAATGGCAGTTAACCGCCGACAATCTGCACGGCGGCGCAGTGCTGTGCGATGATCCACAATCGCAACAGAACGCGTTGATCACCATCGATCTGCGTTGAGGCGTTGAGGCGTCGAGGCAGGTCGGCTCACGGTGAGGCAGACCGGCTCACGCTGCGCGAGCCGTCGCCGCGGCTAGTGCCGCAGCGAGCAGCACGCGCCGTGCCCAATCGCCTGCGCTCTCGCTAGCCGCAGCCGCAGCCGCGTCGATCTGCGCCCGCTCGTCGGCCGTGAGTCGTAGCGAGAGTACCGCCGCCTTCACGGCGCCGCGGTCCGCCTGCGGCTTGCGCCCGCGGGTCACGCTGCACGCTCCAGCGCCGCGTCAAGCAGGTCACCCACGCTCCATACGGTCGACTCCAAGCCCGCCGCCATCGCAGGCGTAACGCGAAGCGTGCGGTGCTGGCGCGCGAAGTTGTAGTGTGCGACGTGGAGCGCGACTGCCGCACAGTGATTCTCCAGCTTCTTCGAGAATCCGTTGGTCAGCCGAGTGAATCGACGCATGCCCATTCGCATCGTCAGATTTTGACGCTCGACGTAGCTTGTCGAGACAAGCTCGGCCAGCGGTGCGCCAAAGATCGGCGTCTTTTCGACTGACGTAACACGCGGGGGCGAATACCTACCCTCGCTAAGAGTATCAGCCTCGTATTCTTTTACGACCGTCGCGTAATCGACGCCGTCAACGCCGAACGACGCCTCGATCGCCTCGGCGTACATCCGCAGCCCGTCGGTGCTCACCTGGATCCGGTTGCGGAGCCGGCTGGCGACATCTTCAATGAACACATTCGTGTTCTCCTGAGTCCGCTTGCCGACAAGGAACGACGGGATCGGTTTCGTGTCACCGTCGATTGCGACGTACACCCATTGATCACCGACGCGATTAGCGTCGTCCGGTTGGCGGACACGCTTTTGCTTCTTACCGACAAAGCTCCATAGCTCGTCGATCTCCAGGCGAGCGCAGGGGAGATCGTGCATCCGTTCATTGAGCAGCTCGGCGCAACCGTTACCCACGCGTGCGCCGAGGCGCATGATCGTGTCGCGATGAATGTCAAGCATCCGCTCCACCGATCTGATCGAATTTCCTTCGATCAGCGCTGCGATCACCGCGGCCTGCTTCGCACGGGGTAGGTTGTTTGCCACGGAAATACTGTATACACGATTTCCACGCCAGGCAAGCCCCCGCCTGCGATTTTTGGGGCCGCGCAGACCCAATCCGGATCCGGAAACAATTTCGGATAGTTGCAGGCCGGGCCGGGACGTCAGGGGCCAATGCTAGGGTCCGAGGCTTACGCCCGAGCCTGGAGCAAACCGTGTAGAATCAAGCACTTACATGGGATAAAAAAGAGCCCCGTAACTGTGTCACCAGTTACGGGGCCCGTAAATCCCGAAAAATACGAGTAAATCCCGGGATTTGGTCAATCGCGCTGTTACGCGACCAACGCAAGAACGGTCACAGTAGCACGCGGCTCTGACGAGAGGCCACGTCCCGCCACGGGAGACGTCCGCCCACTCACAGGAGACACCGCATGGAAAATCACGGGTTTACGCCGCAGGCGCGCCGCCTGCTCGCGTGGCTGACCCGCGCCACGCCGCGGCGGTAGCGCCGCGCCAGCCATGCGGCTGGCATGGAGGCGAGCGGCCCGGGGGTCCGGGCAGGGCAGCTTTACACCGCCCGACGCCGCACCCGCGGCGTGGGTTCGAGTCCCCTCGTCTCCGCGATCGTGGATCATCACCGGCGCCGTGCCTCGGCTGCCAGCGCGACGCGCACCGCCACTGTCGGATCGACCACCGGCCCGGCGCCGAGCACCACAATGAAGCGGCGCCTCCCTGGCGTCTCGACCGCGTGGCTCCATGCGTAGCACCGCGTCGCGCCGCTCGGGTGCGTCACCTGGAAGATCTGCACGACCCCGGACCACACCGTCGCGCCGCGAAAGGTCTCCACCACGGGTGCAGCTTCGAGCCACGTCGCGTCGACGCCGTGGGTGTGCTTGATCGCCTCCACCAGCGCAGGGATGCCGGCGGGGTCGGAAAGGTTGTCGGTCATGGAGGTGATGCATGAGGGTATGACACTTGGTTGACGCGCGGCGGGGTCGGTGGAGGGCGATCCGAAATTAGGACACTACCCAGCAATGGCCGAACGCCGGACACCATGGCTCCAAGACCAACCCCGTGCTGGCTACCAGCCATCAGCCCTGTTCTGGCTACCAGCCCCTCTTGCTCCAAATCCATCGCGTCGCCGACCGCGAAGTGGCCAATCGAGAGTCCCGCAACGAGCAACCGCGCGCCGACCGTCGAGCGTCTTCCGCAAGCAGCGTGCGTTGATGGCGACGGCGCCCAGCCGTGCGACTGCAGTCCCGTCGGGCACAGCTCATGCTGCAACTCTGGCACCCGCCGACGTTCACCGTCCGGCCGCAATAAAACGAACAGGTTGAGGGCCGGCGCGAAAGAGCCCCACCCAACCCCGTTCGTTCCAGCCGTTCGTCCGTTGTAGCCTCGGGCTCGACGACTCACCGGCAGTACATGATGATCGCGTCGCACTGTGCCTGCGCTTCCTCCTCGTCCTCGTAGCACTTGCCCTGGGACGGGCAGGCCCACGGCCTGCCGGAGGGACAGCACTTGCCGTTGCCGCAGCAGAGGGGCGCGTCGGACGGGCAGCACCACTGGCCGTCACCGCAGTCGGTGCTGTCCGGTGGGCAGTTGCTGGCTTCCGCCTGCGCCGCGACGACTCCGACGTCGAGCTCAGTTGCGACCGCTGCGGTGATCGGCGTGCTCGATGATGGCCCGCCAGGCGACGCCATGGGCTCGGACGTGGCGGCGCGCGTGGTCTCGCCAGCCGCCGCCCGTTGCCGACCTCCGCAGCCCGCTGACAGGACGACCATCCAGGTGAGCGCCGACGCGATCCGCCGACGAGTTGCCGCGATGGTCTTGCGCATGGAACGACCTCCTTCGAGGGAGCGATGCATCGGCCGTGCACACGGCGACTTGTCGCAATCCCCCCGAACACCGGCGAGATCTGCGCAATCACTGCGCCCCGCTCCCAGGCGCGGCACGCGACGGATCGTCAGGAGCCGCACCCCGCCGACCGGCAGTGGCCGTCCGCAGCGCCAGCATCAACCCCGTTCGTCGACGCGCGCGGTTCGTCGGCGGACGGCCGGCATCAACCCCGTTCGTCGTCGCGGGTAGTTCGTCGGCCGGCCGCCGGCATCAACCCCGTTCGTCGCGCGGCCGCCAGCATCCGCAACGTCCGTCGGCCGGCAGCCCATATCCGCGACGTCCGTGGGCGGGTCGGCAGCGTCCGCGACGTCCGCGGGCGGGTCGGCAGCGTCCGCGACGTCCGTCGGCCGGCCGCCAGCATCAAGCCCGTTCGTCGCGGTGGCGACGTCCGCGGGCGGATCGGCAGCGTCCGCGACGTCCGTCGGCCGGCCGCCAGCATCAAGCCCGTTCGTCGCGGGGGCGACGTCCGTGGGCGGGTCGGCAGCGTCCGCGACGTCCGTCCGCCGGCCGCCAGCATCAACCCGGTTCGTCGCGGGGGCGCCAGCATCAAGCCCGTTCGTCACGGGGGCGCAGCATCAAGCCCGTTCGTCACGGGGGCGACAGCATCAAGCCCGTTCGTCGCTGGGGCGACAGCATCAACCCCGTTCGTCGCGGGCGCGCCAGCATCAAGCCCGTTCGTTGCGGGGGCGCCGGCATCAACCCCGTTCGTCGCGGGGCGCGGTCCGGAGTGACCGCGCGGCGCGGCAAGTCCGCGATCGGCCACGGCGCGTTGTTTTGCGGCGCGCCCCGGCGGTATCGTGCGCCCGCAACCGAACGCACGCGCCGTGGTGGCGCCGCGCCGGCCCCCGCACGCCCGAGCGAGACCTCTCCGCATGGCCGACCTGCTCCCCCTCCTCGCCGCTCTCGACAGCGACCCCGACGACACCAGCGCGCTCGCCGCGCTCCAGGCTCACGCCGCCGCGCTCGACGCGCCGTCGCTGGAGGCGCTGGCCGCCACCCGCGCGCGCCTGCGCGAGCGCGGCCGGCCCGAGCGCGCGATCGCCCTGCTCGACCTCGAGCTGGCCGCCGCCCGCGATCCCGGCGTCCGCGTCGCGCTCATGATGGAGAAGGCGCGCATCCTCGACGAGGATCTGCTCGACGCCGCCGCCGCGACCGCCGCGTACAAGGAGGTCACCGCCCTCGACAAGAAGCACGAGGACGCCGGCGACGCGCTCTCGCAGCTCGCCCTCGGCAAGAAGAACGACAACTGGAAGAAGTTCGCCGCCAAGTTCACCGCCGAGGCCAGGGCCGCCACCGATCGCACCCTCGCCACCGGCCTCTACCTGTCCGCCGCCGAGCAGTGGGGCCGCTTCGCCCCCGGCAAGCCCGAGATCGTCGACCTGCTCAGGCAGTCGCTCGAGGCCGATCCCGCCAACCGCAAGGCCAGCCTCCACCTCGAGCGCGTGCTGCGCGCCGGCGGCCGCTGGGCCGAGCTCGCCGGCGTCCTCCAGCAGCGCCTCGACGCCGCCGCCTCGCCCGCCGAGCAGGCCGACCTCGCCCTCGCGCTCGCCGAGATCGCCCGCGCCCACCTCGGCGACGGCCCGCGCGCGCTCGCCCTCGGCAAGCAGGTGCTCGCCATCGATCCCGCCCACCCGCGCGCGATGCGCCTCGTCGCCCACGAGCTCGAGGCCGCCGGCGACTGGGCCGGCCTCGCCGGCGTCTACGCGACCGCGCTCCGTGCCCGCGGCGGCGACGGCGATCCCGGCCTCCTGCTCCAGGCCGGCATGATCCTCTGGAAGCGGCTGAACGACCTCGACGGCGCCGAGGACTACTTCCGCCGCCTGCGCCGCACCGACGCCGCCCACCCGGCCGCCCTCGACTTCTACCGCGCCTACCACGGCGCGAAGAACGAGCCGGCCAAGCTGGTCGCGATCCTCCGCCAGGCCGAGAAGGCGCTGCCGCCCGCCGGCACCTCGCCGCAGACCGACAGCCGCGCCCGCGCGCTCGCCATCGAGATCGCCGAGCTGTCCGAGACCGGCACGCCCGACAAGGCGATCGACGCGTGGAAGCAGATGCTGCGCCTCGATCCGACGTCGACCGAGGCGCGCGAGGCGCTCAAGCGCCTCTACCGCAAGGCCGAGCGGTGGAACGCGCTCCTCGACCTCCTCAAGGACGAGGCCGAGCGGCTGCCCGCCGACGACGTCGCCGGCAAGAAGGAGCGCCTGTTCGAGATGATCGCGATCTACCGCGATCGCCTGCGGCAGGACCCGATGGTGATCAACACCTACAACGCGGTCCTCAAGCTCGATCCCGACGACGGCCGCGCCGCCGACGAGCTCGCCGACAAGTACCGCGCGATGAGCCGCTGGCAGGACCTGATCAACGTCCTCGGCCGCAAGGCCGAGCTCGCCAGCGTGCCGCTCGCCACCCGCGTCGCGCTCCTCCGCGAGGTCGCCGACCTCTGGCTCGAGCGCTTCAACAACCACGCGCAGGCGGTGCGGCCGCTCGAGCGCCTGATCGAGCTGGCGCCCACCGACCTCGACGCGATCAACCGGCTCAAGGACATCTACGGCAAGCGCCGCCAGTGGCGGCCGCTCATCGGCCTGCTCGGCCGCGAAGCCGATCTGCTGAGCGGCGCCGCCCGCCACACGAAGCTGACCGAGATGGCCCGCCTCGCCGCCGAGCGCGCGGGCGATCCGCGCCTCGCCATCGAGATCCACAACCGGATCATCGCCGAGCACGGCGGGGGAGGGGATGACGAGACGCTCGCCGCGCTGGCGTCGCTCTACGAGCGCGACAAGCGCTGGCTCGCCCTCGCCGAGATCCTCGACCGCCAGCGCAAGCGCGCGAAGCGGCCGGCCGAGCAGGTCCAGCTCCTCGAGAAGATCGGCGCCATCCTCGCCGACCGCGCCCACGCGCCGGCCGCCGCCGCGCAGGTGTGGAACGAGATCCTCGCCGTCGATCCGAACCACGCCAAGGCGCTGCGCACCCTGCGCGAGCTGTACGCCGCCGCCGGCGACTGGGACGGTCTCGAGGGCCTCTACGGCCGCCTCGGCCAGTGGGACGAGCTCGTCGACGCGCTGTTCGCCCTCGGCGACCGCCAGGACGACCGCGCCGTGCGCCTCGGCCTGTTCCGCCGCGCCGCCGCCATCGCCGCCCGCAAGCCCGAGAGCGATCGGCTGACCCGCGCGTGGGAGCGGGTGCTCGCCGTCGAGCCGCAGGACGCCGACGCGGCGCGCGCGCTCATCCCCGCCTACACCCGCGCCGAGAAGTGGGCCAAGCTCCTGCCGCTGCGCGAGGCGCTGCTCGCCCAGGCGCCCGACGACGCCGCGCGCCTGGCAGAGATCGCCGAGATCCGCGCGCTGACCGAGCAACGGCTGGGCTCGCGGGCGCTCGCGCTGACCTGGACGGCGCGCGCGTTCGAGCTGTCGCCCGACGATCCGGCGCTGGTCGACGAGCTCCTGCGCCTCGCGCAGCAGCCGGAGCAGTGGCGCGAGGTCGCGAACGTCCTCGGCCGCGCCGCCGACGACGAGCGCCGCCCGCTCGCCACCCGCCTGCGGCTCCTGCGCACGCTCGCCGAGCTGTACGGCACCCAGCTCGACGACGACGACGCGGCCCGCACCGCGCAGCGCAAGCTGCTGGCGCTCACGCCCGACGATCCGCAGGCGGCGCTCGCCTACGAGGAGCTGTCGGAGCGGCTCGCCGACTGGACGGAGCTCCTGGCCTCGTTGCGCCGCCGCGCCGCCGCGGCGTCGCCCGGCGCCGATCGCCGCGCGCTCTACGCCCGCATCGCGACGATCGAGGAGGAGAAGCTCGCCGACCTCGACGCCGCCGCGATCACGGTCGGCAAGATCCTCGAGCAGGCGCCCGGCGACGCGGCGACCCTCGCCTCGCTGGCCCGCCTCGACGAGGCGCGCGGCGACTGGGAGGGGCTCGCCCACGTGCTCGAGCAGCAGCTCGCCAGCGACCCGCGC
This sequence comes from Kofleriaceae bacterium, assembly GCA_035546475.1. Lineage (GTDB taxonomy): Bacteria > Myxococcota_A > Polyangia > Haliangiales > Haliangiaceae > UBA2376. The sequence goes on along the minus strand of DASZXE010000053.1, from coordinate 579 downwards.
GCCGCCGGCGGCCGCGGCGCCCTGCACCTGCGGCTCGGCGCCCTCGAGGAGGGCAGCCTCGACCGCCCGGCCAGGGGCCTCGAGCACTACCTGGCCGCGCTCGCGCTCGCCGCCGAGGGGGCCGAGGACGCGCCCGCCGAGCACGACGCGGTCGCCGCGGACACCCGCTACCACGACGCCGCCGGCCCCGGCCGCGGCCTCGACGAGGCGCGCCGCCGCGAGGTCGCCGCTGCCGTCGAGCCGTACCTGCGGCGCGCCGCCGACGCGCCGATGCTCGCCCGCGCCCTCGAGGTGCTGGCCGGCGGCGCCGCCCCCGGCAGCGCGGAGGCGCTCGCGATCGATCGCCGCCTGGTCGGCCTCTATCACCAGCTCGCCCGGCCGGAGCGCGCGTGGGAGGCCGCCGCCCGCGTGGTCGCCGGCGATCCTGGCGACGACGAGGCGCGCGCCGCCCTGACGGCGCTCGCCCACGATCTCGATCGCGCGCCGCAGCTCGCCGAGCACCTGGCCGGCGCGCTCGCCGCCCGCCGCAAGGCCGGCGCGCCGCCGTCGGAGATCCGCGCGCTCGCCGCCGAGCTCGGC
>DASZXE010000052.1:0-6192 GCA_035546475.1 Kofleriaceae bacterium | reverse complement strand
CGCGGCGACCGCCGCCTTCGCCGCGCCTGCCGGCCCCGGCGTCCGCGCGCGCTCCAGCCGCCCGCGCTCGAGCGCCAGCTCCACCGACGGCGGTCCGCTCGCCAGCATCGCCGCCGCGGCGTCGAGCTGGCCCTGATCGATCAGGTCGGCGGCGCGCGCGGCCAGCGCGATCGGCGCCCCCGGATCGAGCGGGAAGAGGTCGTTCGCCCACCGCACCGCCCGGGCGCGATCGCCCGCGGCGTGCGCCGTCGCGATCGCCGCCCGCAGGAGCGGCGCCGTCGGCCCGAGCGCGATCGCCAGCTCGTACGACGACAGGGCCGCGTGCAGGTTGCCGAGCTCCCGGTGGAGCGCGGCGAGGTGCGCGTGGATCGAGCCGCGCCGCGGCTCCAGCTCGAGCGCCTCCAGGTAGCGCTGGTGCGCCGCCGCGTGATCGCGCCGCGCCCGCGCGAGGTCGCCGAGCCCGACCAGGGCCGCGACCTGCAGTCCGCGCGCGGTCGGTCCGTGCCCGGCGGCCGCCGCCTCGCGCGCCCGCTCGAGGTAGCTGCCCGCCGCCGCCGTCAGCCCGTCGGCCAGCGCCAGCTCGCCGAGATCGAGGAGCGCCAGGGCCGGCGCCGGCTCCGCCTCGGCCGCCCGCTCGAGGTGCGCCCGCGCCTCGGTCGAGGAGGTCCGGTCGTCGGACAGCAGCGCGTCGCCGAGCGCCGCCCGCGCCGCCGCGTCGTCTGGCGCCTCCGCGACCGCCTTGCGCAGCTCGCGGATCGCCTTGTCGAGCTCGCCGAGCCCGCGCCACGCCCGCCCGAGGGCCAGGTACGCGTCGGCCAGCAGCGCGCGGTCGCCGCCCGCCCGCTCGACGCTGCGGCCGAGCGGGATCAGCGCCTCCGTCCACAGCCCCTGCTCGACCAGCGCCTCGCCGAGCCCGACCAGCGCCTCCGGCTCGTCGGCGCGCACCGCGAGCGCGCGCATGAACGCCTCCTGCGCCGCCTCGGCCCGCCCGAGGACGAGCAGGGCCGCGCCCAGCAGATCGAGCGCGCCCAGGTGATCGGGCCGGTCGTGCAGCAGCGCCTCGAGGACCTCGACCGCCGCCTCCGGATCGCCCTTGACCAGGAGCGCGCGCGCCTGCGTCACCTGCTCGCGGTAGCCGTCGAGGATCAGCTCGTTCGCGGTGTCCTCGGCCTTGCGCGCGAGCCGCGTCCACCACGACCGCAGCGTGTCGCCGGTGCCCGCCAACGCTACTCCCCGGCGGCGGGCTCGTCCGCGCCCTTGCCGAGCTCCGCGCGCAGCTCGCCGAGCGCGGTGCGCATCGCCGCCACGTGCGCGATCTGCTCGCCGGTCGCCGCCTTCAGCTCCTCGGCCTCGCTGCCGCGCAGGCGCCGCTCGCTGATCGTCCGCTCGAGCACCTCGCCGATCCCGCGGTAGAGCGCGTTGCCGGCGGTGGTCACGAACTCGCGCAGCCGGCCGGCGAACTCGTCGACGCACTGCTCGAAGTGCGGCCGCATCGCCGCCGCCGCGTGCAGGATCGCGCCGGGCACCTTCTCCTTGGCCTGCTTGCGGATGTCGCCCGAGACCTTGGACTTCAAGACGATCGCCAGGATCGGCGCCGCCAGCGTCAGGAGCCCGCCGGCCAGCACGTTGACGAAGATGAGCACGCCGGTGCCGAGCGCGCCGATCGCGTAGATGCCGACGTCGTACTTGAAGCTGTCGACGTCGATGTCGACCTGGGTGTCGCCGGGGCCGAGCCGCTCGGCGAGCGCCGCCGACGCCGCCGCGACGTTCTGGTTCGTGATGGTGATGACCTCCTCGGCCAGCCGCTCCATCATCGCGCCGAGCTTCGCCCCCTCGAGCTCCGCCCACTCCTTGAACTTGTCCTCGATGAAGCCCGGCAGGTAGCGCTTGATGTCGTCGGCGTCGACGGCGTCGAGCTGGCCGGGGATCGCGGCGACGAACGACTGCGCGAACGCGTCGAGGTCGGCCAGCACGTGGGCCTTGATCGCGCCGGCGTCGGCGTCGATGCGGACGTGCAGCTCGTCGAGCGTGCGCTTCGACGCGTCGAGCTGCTGGCGGACGAGGCCGACCCGCGACTCGAGCTCGTCGATCGTCAGCTCCCACGCCTTCTGCCGCACGCCGAGGTTCTGCTCGAGGTACGAGGCGGTGCGCGCGGCGTCGATCGCGGCGTTCTCGAGCAGGATGCGGCCGCGGTCGCCGGCGAGGAAGCGGCCGAGGTGATCGAGCAGGGCCGGCATGCCGCTGTCCGGGTCCTTGTACTGGAGCCAGCCCTTCGCCGACAGCGGGAACATCGGCGCGCCGGGCGCCAGCCGGTCGAGGCCGCCCTGGACGTACTCGATGACCGCCGACTTCTCGTCGGGGTTGAGGAGGTCCATCTTGCCGAGGACGAAGATCATCCGGCCGCGGGTGCCGTCGAGGATGTGCGAGGCGAGGAACTCGCGCTCGCTGTCCTTGAGCGCCTGGCCGGCGTCGAGGAGGAAGAGGACGGCGTCGGCGCGCGGCACGTAGCCGTAGGTCACCTCGGCGCGCTGGTCGTTGAGGTCGTTGACGCCGGGCGTGTCGACCAGGACGACGTCGCCCTTCAGGAGCTCGGCCGGGTAGCCGAGCTCGACGTAGGCGACATCGGCGGCCTGCCCGCCGGCGACCGTCACCCAGTGCTTCAGCTCGGTCGGCAGGAGGTCGAGCGACTGGCCGTTCTTCAGCATCACGCGGGCGCGCGGCACCGACGCGTGGACGACGTGGTTGATCGCGGCCGTCGTCGGCGTGATGCCGGTCGGCAGCACGTCGTGCTCGAGCAGCGCGTTCACGAACGTCGACTTGCCGTGGTTGAACTCGCCGAGCACGACGACGTGGAAGCGCTCGCCCTCGAGCTTGGGGATGCGGCTCACGCGGATGTCGCGCGCGAGCGTGACCATGCCGACGGCGTCGGCGATGTCGGCGAGATCGCGGTAGCGGGTGAGCACCGCGGCCTTGGCCGCCTGATGGTGGGGAGGGAGCATGGGGTCTCGCGGGTGCGGGCGGTGGGCGTGGTGAGGGAGGGCGAGGGCTAGAACGAGCTGAGGAGGTCGGCGACCTTCTTGTCGATCGCGTCGGTCGACTCCTTGCCCGCCGCGTCGCCACCGGTGGCCTGCGCGTAGAGCGCGCCGTCGGCGAACAGGCGCAGCGCGGTGATCCGCTTGGGCAGCAGCGGGTGGGCGCGGAACATCTCGGTGAAGCGGCCGACGCCCGACGACTGCGGCGGCGCGGCGGCGTAGCCGGCGACGTCGGCGTGATCGACGCCGAGCTCGAGCTTGACCAGCGTCGCCAGGGTGACGTCGAGGCTCTTCGAGGCGAGCAGCGCCGCGCGGTCGCAGGTGACCTGGCTGCGCCGCGCCCACGCCTTCAGCGCCACCAGCGCGGGCTGGACCATCCAGCGCACGAAGAAGATGGCGGAGTGGGTCAGGTAGTGGGTCGTCGTCGTGTAGACGACGTGGCCGTTCTGGATGTGGCCGAGCTCGTGGCCCATCGCCGCGACCAGCTCGTCGTCGGTGAGGCCCTGGGCGACGTCGGTGCGCAGCACGATGTACGGCTGCTCGTCGGTGCCGAGGGTGGTCAGGCCGACCGCGAACGACGGCGGCGCCAGGTAGACCGACGGGGTCGGCGCGCCCAGCGCGGCGGCGGCCTTCTTGGCGGCGGACCAGACCCGCGGCGCGTCCTCGGCGGCGGTGCGCGCCTCGCGCAGGAGCTCGTCCCGGGCCTTGGTCGTCCACAGCCGGTTGGTGGCCTCGATCGCCATCGCGACCGGCCGGGTGCCGACGAAGCCGCGGCGGAGCTTGCGCTCGCCGGAGAACGCGTAGCTGGTGCCGGTCTGCGCCCGGGCCGCCACCTCGCCGCGTCGCTCGCTGATGTAGCGCGCGAAGTCGAAATCCATGCGGGCAGTATGCCCCAGAGCCCGTGCCTGCGCCCGCTACGCCCGCGCCATGCGGCTGATGCGCCGTCGCACCACGAACAGGGCGACCGCGCCGAGGGCGACCGCGAACCAGAGGGTCGCGAACCGGGTCACCAGGGTGGCGGCGGTGGCGGTGCCCTTGTCGACGCCGGTCGCCTTGCGGACGAGCAGCAGCGTCATCGCCCCCTCGGTGACGCCGAGGCCGCCGGGCAGGAAGCTGATGGCGCCGGCGATGGTGGTCGCCGCGTAGATGACGAGCGCGAGGCCGAGCGCGATGTGCGCGCCGGGGAAGCCGTTCACGACCAGCGCGAAGCCGGTGCCCTCGGCGGCCCAGGCGCCCATCGCCAGCGCCGTCGACCAGACGAGGACCGACGGCCGGCTGAGCGCGACGAGGTCGGCGTGGAGCTCGACCAGCCGCGGGCGGAGCGGGCGCAGGCGCGCGGGCCGGGTGACGAGGTCGATGACCGCGGTGGCGAGGTCGCGCCAGAGGAGGAAGACGAAGGCGAGGCCGATGACGACGCCGGCGGCGACGACGACCGAGCCGGCGACGCCGTGGACGGCGACGCCGATGGTGGCGACGACGAGCAAGGCGAGCAGGTCGTTGACGCGCTCGTTGATGACGACGGCGGCGGTCGAGGTGACCGGCACGCCGCGCAGCTCGCGCAGGAGGTAGGCCTTGAGCAGCTCGCCGACCTTGCCGGGCGTGATGCCCATGCTGAAGCCGGCGACGAAGACGAGCGCGCTCGGGCCGGCGGGGACGAGGACGCGCCGGTCGCGCAGGTAGAGCTGCCAGCGGACGAAGCGCAGCAGGTAGTTGACGAGGGCGAGGCCGAGCGCGGCGGCGAGCGCCCACCAGGCGAAGCCATCGAGGCGATCGCGGACGGCGCGCACGTCGCCGACCAGCGCGAAGGCCGCGACCACCGCGACCAGCGCGATCACGATGGTCAGCACCTGGCGTGCGCGGACGGCCATCGGCGGTTTGTACCTCACGTCATGCTGCCGCGGTGCGGGCTTGACCCGGCCGGCGAGCGCGCCATAGCCTGCGGGCATGGCGAAGGCGCAAAAGACGATCCTGGTCGTCGACGACGATCCGGAGATCCTGAACATGTTGCAGCTCCGCCTCGAGCACCGCGGCTACAAGGTGCAGACCGCGAGCGACGGCAAGGAGGCGCTGACGCTGGCCAAGCGCGTGCGGCCCGACCTGATGATCCTCGACGTGATGATGCCGGCGAAGAACGGCTGGGAGGTGGCGCGGGCGCTGAAGCAGGACCCGGTGACCGAGGACATCAAGATCTTGATGCTGACGGCGATCGGCGCGTCGGTGAACGAGATGACGTCGCCGCTCTACGGCGCCGACGCGCACCTCGACAAGCCGTTCAAGTTCGACGAGCTCGAGAAGCAGGTCGCCACGCTGCTCGGCGGCTGACAGGGTTGGCCCGATGGGGGCGGGCGTGTGTTGCGTCGATCCAGCCGATCGAAGTCGCACGCGCGGGGCGGCGGCAGTGCTCGTGCTGGCCAACGCTGCGACAGGGTTGCCGAGAACACGATCGCGATCGCTCCGCGCCTGCGAGCTCGAGCCCCTGGCTCGTCGTACGCGGGTCAAGACGCATGCTTGGCAACGCTGTGAGGCTTCGAGCGCAGCTCGGGCCGGGTGGTTCCGTGTGGAGAGCGGGCTCGGGGTTCCTTCCCGTGGCCGCTCGATCGACGAGAGGGTCGGTGCTGGCCAACCGGCGGAGCGGGTCGATGCACCCCGGCCTCGGGCGCCTGCTCGACGCCTGCCTGCGGCGATCGCCGCTGCCATGAATGTGCTCGTCGAGAACGGGATCGCGCGGCGGACGACCGCGCTCGCGTGGGCGCGGACCGCAAACGTCCGCCGCGGCGAGTTGCCGACGGGGCACCGGATCTTCAAGCATGGGGGCGGGCGTCGCGCTCCACGATCCCGGGTGGACGTCGATGTCGACTTCGGGGACGACGGACAGCTCGACGGCCTCGGGCCCGGTCGGCTCGAGCCGTTCGCCGTCCGCGCCCTCCACCGCTTCGGCTTCGCCAACGGCGAGCTCGTGCACGCGGAGACCTCCACCACGACTCACCGAGGCCGGGCGCGCGGCGAGCGCGGAGGTCGCCGGCGCGCGCGGCGGCGCGTGACGGTCAGTCGTCGAGGACGGCGGCGAAGCTGGCGAAGAAGGACTTGACCTCGTCGGTCGGGACCTTCTCGCGGGCGAGGGTGGGCAGGTCGATGACCTCGAGGAGCTCGTCGGGGACCT
>DASZXE010000051.1:0-4929 GCA_035546475.1 Kofleriaceae bacterium | reverse complement strand
GCCGGCATGAGCGTTCGCCGGTCCCAGGAGGAAGGAATCCGGCTCGCCCGCGCGCTCGGGGCGATCCGCGACGAGGGGCCGTTCGTGCTCGGCATCGCGCGCGAGGGCGTGCTGGCGGCCGACGCGGTCGCCCGCGAGCTGCACGCGCCGCTCGACGTGCTGGTCGCCGGCCAGGTGCTCGCGCCGGGCGGCCGTCCGATCGGCGGCATCGCCGAGGCCGGCGCGCTGGTCTTCGACGAGCCCGCGCTGGCCCGCCTGCAGCTCACGCCCGAGGAGCTCGCGCGCCTCGTCGAGGCCGAGCACGCGCGCCTCGATCGCCAGACCGAGCGCATCCGCGGGAGCTGGCCGCTGCCGCCGCTCGCCGACCGCACGGTCGTGATCGTCGACGACGCGATGGTGACCGGCCTGACCATGCGGGCGGCGGTCGCGTCGGTGGTCGCGCGGCGCGCGCGGCGCGTGGTCGTCGCGGTGGCGCTGTCGTCGATCGAGGCCAGCCGCGCGCTGCACGCGGTCGCCCACGACGTCTTCCACCTCGAGTGGATGACGATGGAGATGGCGACGCGCGTCCATCGCGAGCGCTGCCTCGAGGAGCGCCCGCCGCCCGGCGACGCGGAGATCCACGACCTGATCGTGCAGGAGCTGACCGACGTCGGCACCGATCCGTTCGAGGGCCTCGCCATCGACGGCATGTGACGCCGGCGGTCGACGCTCGAGCGCGATCTGCGGGCCGCGCGCTCGCGACCGTCAGCGGCTGGCGAGCTCGAAGATGCAGCCGCCCGGCTGCTGGCAGACGCGGACGAACGGGCTCACGTCGACGACGCGGAACAGCGAGCCGGGCGCGTAGACGCCCGACAGTTGCTCGCGGATCGACAGCACGCCGCGCGGGAAGGTCGCGACCAGGAGCGGGAGGCCCTGCGGGTTGCCCTCGGGATCGACCGCCTCGAGCGTCACCTCGTAGACGAGGTCCTTCGCGTCCGGGGCGCGGACGACCTCGAGCTCGACCGGCGGCGCCGGCTCGTCCTCGGCGGGCGCTCCGGCGGCCGGGCCCGCCGGCGGCGGCGACGGCGCCACGGACGCGGTCACGCACGCCGGCTCATGACACGCGGCCAGCACCGGCGAGTCCCAGCGCGCGAGCCGCAGGTCGACCGGCGTGCCCGCCTCGTCGCGCGGCCTCACGTAGATGGCGCGCCCGCTCCAGTCCGCCCACACCGCGTACGGCGCGAAGAAGTTGAGGCCGAGCGCGCCGTCGATCTGCTCGGGATCGGTGCGCTTGTCAGCGTACGGCACCATCAGCAGCCCCTTCGCGACCACGTCGCCGACGGCGACCTGGTTGGCGATGCCCGCCCTGTCGACGGCGCGCGCGGTGCCGGCCTCGTCGACGAGCTGCGCGCGGTAGGGCAACGGCGTGAGCTTCGCGTCCTTCCACAGGCCGTCGCGGAGCTGGCTCTGGTACGCGCCGAGATCGACGTGCAGCACCTGCTCCGCGCCGTTCACCTTCGCGGTCACCAGCCGGCGGGTGGGGCCGGGCACGACCGAGGCGCCGTTGCGCATCGCGACGTCGCGGTAGCCGAGGCGGATGCTGCCGTCGGGCGCGGTGAACGACTCGCGGGTCGCGAGGTACGCCATGCCCGCGTCGCGATCGAAGCCGAACACCAGCGACTCGGCGATGATGTCGCGGCCGAGCACGCCGGCCACCTCGCGCCCGGCGACGTCGAACACGCCCGGCTTGTCGAGCATCACGGTGTAGTGGCTGACCGTCAGGTTGCCGACCCGGATCGCGCTGACCTCGGCGAACCGGGTCGGACGCGTCGTGTCGGACTCGTCGACGATGCGGGGGCCGAGGCCGCCGTAGAGATCGAGGGCGGCCGCGATCCGCTCGTCGATCGACGTCATCGGCGCGTCCGGATCGATGAGGAAGAGGAACGGGCCGTGGCCGTTGATCGTCACCGGCACCAGCAGCGCGCCGTCCTCGAGCGGACCGACCAGCGGGAACGCCCAGCGGTCGCCGCCGGAGAAGCCGGGCGGCGCGCCGACCGTGCAGGCGGCCACCGCGCCGGCGAGCGCGGCGCCGAGGACGAGACGACTCCGCAGGTGTCCAGGCATTTCGCCCGAATGTACGCTCGGCCGGCGCCGCCGGCGCAGCCGTGTCGCGTCAGGCCCTGGCACGCCGGGATTGTCCGCGCGTCGCGACCGTCCTACGCTCGGCCGCATGCGCGGGGCCTATCTTCCGATCGTCTCTCTTGCGGCCGTGCTCGCACTGACCGCCTGCGGTGGCAGCAGCAGTGGCGATGACGACCAGTCCGACATCGACGCGGCGCCGCCGCCGATCGATGCGCCGACCGTGAACGCTCACCTGTCGATCGACCGCGATCACGCGGATCTCGGCATGGTCCTCGTCGGCGACACCACGCCGACGACGATGTTCACCATCACCAACACCGGCACCGACATGACCGGCGAACTGACGGCGACGGTGACCGGCGCCGGCTTCCGCAAGTCGCGCGACACGTGCAACGGCTCGAGCCTGCGCGCGAACAATACCTGCCAGGTCACCATCGACGCCACCCCGGCGGCCGAGGGCCAGGTGAGCGGCAACCTGATGGTGACCGCGAGCCCGGGCGGCGACGTCGGCGCGACCCTGACCGCGACCGGCCTCACCGCCGGCATGCTGACGAACCTGCCGGACACCTGGGACTTCGCGATGGTGACCGCCGGCACGATGTCGGCGCCGAAGACGATCACCGTCCAGAACACCGGCGGCACCGCGACCGGCCTCGTCGTGATCCAGCTCGGCGGCCCCGATGCCGGCGAGTTCCAGCTCGTCTCCAACGGCTGCATGGGCCAGGCGCTCGACCCGCAGGCGACCTGCGACGTCGTCGTGCGGATGACGCCCGGCCTCATGTCGTCCGGCGACAAGGCCGCGATGATCACGGCGACGTCGAACCCGGGCGGCAGCGCGGTCACCATGCTGACCGGCCACGTCGTGCGGCCGGCGATCCTCGCGGTCAGCGGCTCCGGCGCGTTCGGCGGCATCCTCGTCGGGACCAGCGCGACGAAGACGCTGACGGTCAGCAACACCGGCGAGCTGGTGTCGGGCGCGGTCACGATCACCCGCACCGGCAACGCCGCGTTCCAGGTGCTGACCGGCATGGCGAACGACTGCGTCAGCGGCACCACCACGCTGATGCCGGCGGCGACCTGCGACGTGCGCGTGCAGTACACCGCCGGCGTGCCCGGCCCGGTGGTCGGCACCATCACCGCGTCGGCCAACCCGGGCGGCAGCGCGATGGGCGGCCTGTCCGGCACCGGCCAGCGCCCCGCGCACCTGTCGGGCGACCTCAGCCCGAACTTCGGCAACGTCGAGGCCGGCACCCTCAGCACCAACAGCGTGACGTGGACGATCACCAACTCGGGCGATCAGCCGACGAGCGTCCCGCAGCTCATGGTCAACAGCCCCGAGCTCGTCGTCGCCAACAACGGCTGCACGGCCGCCATCCCCGGCGCCGGCACCTGCAACATCATGCTCAAGTTCCAGCCGAGCGCGGGCGGCGCGCGGATGGGCACCGCGACCGTCTCGATCATGGGCGGCTCGTCGGTGATGGTGACCGCGACCGCCACCGGCACGTTCCGCCTGTCGTTCACCCGCAACGGCGACTCCGGCACCGTCACGTCGAACCCGGCCGGCCTCAACTGCGCGCCGCCGATGATCAACTGCACCGGCCTGTTCGCGCCGGGCAACGTCACGCTGCAGGCGCGCACCACCAACGGCTCGTTCGTCTACTTCGGCGCGTGGTCGGGCGCGGACGCCGGCTCGTGCGCGGCGGGCCCCAACCGCGACTGCGTCATCAACATCACCGGACCGAAGGCGGTCACCGCGACGTTCTTCAACCAGACGACGAACCTCGCGTTCATCGGCTCCGTCGAGCAGCCGACCAACCTCGGCAGCGCGGCCGCCTACGACACCGTCTGCAACCAGCTCGCGACCGCGGCCGGCATCAACGACGCCGGCGGCGCCTCGTTCATGGCGTGGGTGTCGGACGCCGGCTCGAGCGCGCTCGCGCGCCTCGGCAACGCCAGCGGCTGGGTGCGCATGGACAGCCGCGTCGTCGCCGTCGATCGCTCGGCGCTCGTCACCAACCAGCGCGTGCTCAACCCGGTGCGCTACAGCGAGAACGGCGAGGACCTCGGCGACAGCATGCTGCTCACCGGCACGAACGCCGACGGCACCACCGCGGCGGGCTCGACCTGCGCGAACTGGACCGCGGTCGGCGGCGGCAGCTTCACCGTCGGCAACGGCATGGGCGGGCCGACGTTCTGGACCAGCGGCCAGACGACGCCGTGCTCGGGGAACACCTATCACATCCTCTGCATGATGAAGACGTCGGTCGCGGGGCCGGGCGCGCCGAACACCTTCGCCGGCAAGAAGATCTGGCTCAGCAACGCGGCGTACGGGCCGTCGCCGACCGGCGACGTCGACGCGGTGTGCAACGCCGACAAGCCGGCGGGCGCCGCCTCGGGCCGCGCGCTGCTCGCGCGGACCACCGGCCCGGCGTCGAACCTGCTGACGGCGGGGACGATGTACGTCCGGCCGGACGGACAGGAGGTCGGCACCGGCGCCGAGCTGGTCGCCGGCCTGCCGCGCGCCGGCATCTGGGAGAGCAGTAACGGCACGTACTGGAGCGGCAAGGCGTGGACCGGCTCGTCGACGATCGACGCGGTGGGCGCGTTCGACTCGACGTGCGGCGACTGGACCGTGGCCGCGTCGAGCGGTCGCGTGACGTTCCCGCAGCTTGCGCGCCAGCTCTGGGGCCAGACGGTGCCGGTCATCGTCTGCAACAACATCCCCGCCGATGGTCCGCGCCTGATGTGTTACGAGCCGTGACGGCGAGGTAGGCGCGCGGGAGGCGGGGCGGGCGTCACAACCGGAGG
>DASZXE010000050.1:0-7843 GCA_035546475.1 Kofleriaceae bacterium | reverse complement strand
CACGGTGGCGCCGAGCTCGGCGGTGCTGCTGCAAGGGCAGGCCGCGCGCGGCGTCGAGATCGTCCTCGAGCGCGGCAGCGCGACGTTCGCGGTGGCGCCGCGGGTCGGGCGGCCGCCGTTCATGGTGCTGGCGGGTGCGGTGCAGGTGCGCGTGATCGGCACGCGCTTCACGGTCACGCGCAGCGGCGACGACGCCCGCGTCGACGTCGTCCATGGCGAGGTCGAGGTGGTGGCGTGGGGGCGGCGCGAGGTTCTCCTCGCCGGCGCCTCCTGGTCGTCCGACGGCGTTCGGGAGGCCGCCGTCGGGGGATCCGCCCCCGTCACAAACCCGGTCGGAGTCGCCGCTGCGCACTTTTCTCCGTCTCCGTCTCCGTCTCCGTCTCTGTCTCCGTCTCCGTCTCCCGCGCCCGCGCCCGCGACGGCGCCCGTGCCTCCTGCCCCCGCGGCGGTGCGGACCGTCCCGGCCCCCTCCGGCGCCGCACCGTCCGCGGGGCGCGGGGCCGACGCCGGTTCGTCCTCCGCGCCCGCGCCCGCGTCGTCCGCGGCCGCCGACGCGCTCCATGCCCGCTACGACGCGATCGCCGCGCTGGAGCCGACCGATCCCGGCGCCGCCTTGCGTGCCTACAAGCAGCTCGCCGCCGGCGACGGGCCCTGGGCCGCCAACGCGCTCTACGCCGCGGCGCGCCTCGCGCTCGGCCAGGGCGATCGCGACGACGCCCGCGCGTTCGCCGCCGCCTACCTGAAGCGCTTCCCGCGCGGCGCCAACGCGCGCGACGCCCAGGCCCTCCTCGATCGCCTGGCGCGCCGCGCCCCCTGATCCGCGCCGCGCCGTGGTGTAGGCTCGGCGAATGGGGGCGCTCGTCTTCCTCGCGATCGTCATCGTGGTCGTCCTCGTGACGAAGGCCGGGTCGCCCGCCGGCCAGTACGATCGCCTCCTCAGCGGCGGCGTCCCCGCCCGCGGCATCCTGCTGCGGGTCGCGTCGACCGGCACCAAGGCCGGCACCGCCGCGCGTCGCTTCGAGGTGCGGCAGGTCTACCTCGACGTCGAGGTGCCCGGCCAGCCGCCGTACGAGATCGCCGCGCGTCCGTACATCCCGATGAACCTCGTGCGCGACGTCCTGCCGGGCGCCACCGTCGAGCTCCGCGTCGATCGCAAGCGCAGGGACCGCATCGCGATCGTCGGCCCCGGCGTCGGCTTCGTCCAGGGACAATTGAGAACCACATGAGTCAGCTCGTCCACTGCAACCACTGCGGCGCGCCCATGCAGCCGCACGCCGATGGCCGCATCTTCGCCTGCGAGTTCTGCGGCTCGAAGGAGCAGGTCGCGATCGACGCCGCGCAGATCGCCGCCGGCATGAAGCTCGACACGGGCGACATCGAGGGCTTCGTGTTCGGCCTCGCCCGCTCGCTGCAGCTCGCGATGCCGGATCGCACGCGCGTCGTCCACGCCGAGCGCCGCATCGTGCTGCTCGAGCTCAACCTCGATCCGCACCTCTACCTGACCCGGCGCGAGCCGCACGGCGGCTTCACCGCGCAGTACAAGAAGCTCGTCCGCGGCGTCGCGCTCAGGACGAAGACGCTCGCCCTCGACGTCTGGGTGCGCGACCTGACCCAGGCGATGGCCGAGCACGCCAACCAGAACGCCAAGCTGGCCCAGGTCCTGGCCCAGCTCCGCGCGGAGTAGCCCCGCATGACGCTGCAACCGCACCAGCGACCCCAGCTCCACGATCTGCCGCAGCACGCGAAGGAGCGGCTCGCGGAGATGCGCGAGCACCACTTCTTCACCAGCGACCTGTCGGTCAACGAGTTCCTGCTGGTGAAGGAGGCCGGCTTCCAGCCGCTCGGCCTGGTGATGGGCTCGAGCATCTACCACATCGGCCTCCAGCAGATCCGCCAGGGCGTCAACGAGGAGCTGACCACGCTGACGCAGGCGCTCTACAGCGCGCGCGAGCTGGCGATGGTGCGCATGGAGGAGGAGGCCGACGAGCTGGGCGCCGACGGCATCGTCGCGGTGCGGCTCACGCTCAACGTGCACGCGTGGGGCGCCAACGTGATCGAGTTCATGGCGATCGGGACGGCGGTGAAGAGCGACCGGCCCGGCTTCCGCGGCCCCGAGGACCGGCCGTTCACCAGCGACCTGTCGGGCCAGGACTTCTGGACCTTGCTCGAGGCCGGCTACCGGCCGGTCGGGTTCGTGATGGGCAACTGCGTCTACTCGGTCGGCCAGGGTCCGCAGGCCGGACAGCCGACGCAGAACACCGAGCTGGTCGGGCCGACCCAGGCGATCTACGACGCGCGCGAGCTGGCGATGGAGCGCATGCAGGTCGAGGCCGAGGCGCTCGACGCCGCCGGCATCGTCGGCGTCGTCATCGACGAGAACAACCACACCTGGGGGCCGAGCGTGCTCGAGTTCAGCGCGGTCGGCACCGCGGTCGTGCCGATCCGCGAGGACCACCACATCGAGCGGCCCACCTTGATCCTGACGGTGGGCGACTAGCGATGGCGCGCGCGCCGATCAACCTGAAGGCGAGCCTCGAGCGGGTGCGCCAGGGCGGCATCCCGCTGCGCGCCGAGGAGCGGCTCGCCGAGGAGCGCGGCCCGGACCGCCGCCTGTTCACCAGCGATCTCACGGTCAGCGAGTTCCTGCTCGCGCGCGACGCCGACTGTCACCCGATCTCGCAGGTGATGGGCAGTTGCATCTACCATGTTGGTCAGATCCCCGACTACAAGGGACGCACCGGCGAGATCACGGTCATCAGCGAGGGGCACCGCGAGTCGCGGCGCGCGGCCCTGAACCGGCTGTTCCAGGAGGCGACCTTGCTCGGCGCCGACGCGGTGATCGGCGTCCACCTGCGCGACCGCATGATCACGATGGGCGCGCGCGGCAAGGGCGGCGACGACGGCGGCGAGGTGCTGGAGTTCACCGTCGTCGGCACCGCCGTGCGCGCGCCGTGGATCACGCACCCGCCGGGCCAGCCGATCATCACCGACCTGTCGGGCCAGGAGCTGTGGGCGCTCGCGCAGGACGGCTTCGAGCCGTGCGGCTTCCTGTTCGAGTTCTGCCGCTACCACGTGTGGCACGTCACCGGCGGCGTCGGCCCCGGCGTGCTCGAGCTCGAGGCGGCCAGCCGCGCGGTCGACCAGGCGCGCGCGATCGCCGCCCAGAAGCTGCAGGCGCAGGCGGCCCAGCTCGGCGCCGCCTACGTGGTCGGCAGCGACATCGACGTCGAGGTGCGCGAGGTGCCGTGCGGCTTCGGCGGCTGCCCGCTCGACGACCTCGACGTCGACGTGAGCTGGTTCGGCACCGGCGTGCGGCGGATCCCGCAGCGCGAGGCGATGCGCGCCCACTCGATCCCGCCCTTGATCCTGTCGATGATCCCGCTCGGCCGCCGCGACGACGTCGTCATCGACGCCGAGGACGACGCCGACGACGTCGAGGTCGCCGCCGAGGAGGCCGAGGAGGCCGCGCTCGAGGCCGACGAGGCCGCGGGGGGCGAATGAGGGCCGGCCGCCACGAGCGGGGCCGCGGGCGAAGCTCGCGCCGGGGCAGCGCCCACGCGGTAGCGGCCGGGCGCGCGCAGCGCGTGAGCCGGCCGGAAGGGCAGCCATGAGCGCGCCGAACGACCTGCCGGAGCACGCCCGCGAGCGTCTCGCCGAGATGCGCGAGCGCAAGCTGTTCACCAGCGACCTGTCGGTGAGCGAGCTCCTGCTCCTGCGCGAGGCCGGCTTCGAGCCGCTCGGCCTGGTGATGGGCACGTCGATCTACCAGGTCGCGGCGACGATCCCGTCGCTGTCGTCGGGCGAGCCCGGCCGCGAGCTGGTCGACACGACGAAGGCGCTCTACCACGCGCGCGAGCTGGCGATGAACCGGATGGAGGAGGAGGCCGACCTGCTCGGCGCCGACGGCGTCATCGGCGTGCGGCTGACGATCAACCTCGCGCTCGATCCGAACCGGCAGCAGTGGCAGCGCTACCGGGCGTGGAACGCGTGGGCGAAGAAGCAGGGCTTTCGCCGGCCGATCAACCGCAACGTGCCGACCGCCGGCTGGTTCGCCGGCTGGACGACGCTCGCGCAGCAGCAGTGGCAGCAGTGGTGCGGCTACATGGGCTGGGCGCAGGTGCCGCTGGCGCCGTGGGCGCAGCCGCAGGGCCCGGCGAGCTACGCGTTCGGCTCGAACACGGCCGAGTTCATGGCGGTCGGCACCGCGGTGCGCCACCGCGGCGGCGGCGCGCAGTTCCGCAACCGGGCGGGCAAGCCGTTCCAGTCCGACCTGTCGGGCCAGGACTTCTGGATGCTCGTGCGCTGCGGCTACCGGCCGGTCGGCTTCGTGATGGGCAACTGCGTCTACTACGTGCCGCCCGAGCTGCTGAAGGCGCCGCCGCGCCAGGGCCTCGAGCTGTCGGCGTACACGCACGCGCTCTACGACGCGCGCGAGCTGGCGATGGAGCGGCTGCAGGACGAGGCGGAGGCGCTGGGCGCGACCGGCATCGTCGGGGTGACGATCGCGGAGCGCCAGCACTCGTGGCGCACGCTGCCGTGGAACATGGGCAACGCGGCGCTCGCCACCGGCGAGGTCATCGAGCTGTTCGTGATCGGCACCGCGGTCGTCGCCGGCGAGGCCGCCGAGCTGGGCGACCCGGTGCTGACCCTGTCGATGAACGATCCGGTGGCGCCGTCGGCGGGGGAGGGCGGCGAATGACGGCGGCCTCGAGCGCGCCGACGACGTCTCCGGCGCCAGCGCCGGCGCCGGCAGCAGAGGAGCGCACATGACGGCGGCCCTGAGCGAGCTGGGCGTCACCGAGTTCCTGGCGCTGGCGCGGGTCGGCTTCCTGCCGCGCGGGCTGGTGATCGGCTCGTGCATCTTCTCGGCGGGGACGCAGTACGACTGGCAGGTCGCGACGCGCGAGATCGACTCGCTCAGCACGGCGATGCGCAAGGCGCGCCAGCTCGCGATCCAGCGCATGCGGCAGCAGGCGGTGGCGCTCAAGGCCGAGGGCGTCGTCGACGTCCGGCTCGAGGTCGAGCACCACCTGTGGCGCGGCGCGCGGCAGGTGGCGAAGTGCGTGGCGGTCGGCACGGCGGTCGTCTTCGACGCGGCGCACGCGCCCGACTCGCTGCGCGGCGCGCGCAGCCTGCGCCTGCAGGGCGGGGCGCCGTTCGACAGCGACCTCTCCGGCGGCGACTTCGTCACCTTGCTCACGGCCGGCTACCGGCCGATCACCGTCGCGATGGGCAACTGCGTGTACGGCCTCGACCCGCGCGTGCTGCGCGACCACCGCGGCCGCGACGAGGAGATCACGCCGTTCACGCAGGCCTTCTTCGACGCGCGCGAGCTGGCGATGGAGCGCCTGCAGCACGACCTCCTGAGCCAGTGGCGTCCCGACCATCCCGACTACCCCTCCGGCATCGTCGGCATGACCGTCTCCGAGTCGACCTACGGCGGCGCCGGCGCGACCGGCCCGCCGATCGTCGAGTTCACCGCCCTCGGCACCGCCATCGCCCCGCTCGCCGCCGACGACCCCCGCCGCGCGCCCACCCCGCCGCGCCCCCGCCTCGTCGTCCCCCTCGACCGCTGACCGGCCGGCGCCGGTTCGCCGTCAGGCTGACGGGCGGCGAACGACGATCTCGTCGATGAGGCCGTAGTCCACGGCCTCGGCGGCGGTGAAGCCGCGCTCCGCCTCCGAGTCGCGCTCGATCGTCGACACCGACTGACCGGTGTCGGCGGCGAGTAGCCGGTTGACGTTGTCCTGGCTGCGGCGGAGCGCCGCCAGGTCGGTGTCGGGCCGCGCCGAGCTGAGCTGCGTGATGCGGAATCGAGCAAGCGGCATGGCGCTGCGACGGCCGCGCGCGCCGTGCGCCGCGATCATGAGCGCCGC
Source organism: Kofleriaceae bacterium (assembly GCA_035546475.1). Taxonomy (GTDB): domain Bacteria; phylum Myxococcota_A; class Polyangia; order Haliangiales; family Haliangiaceae; genus UBA2376. The sequence goes on along the minus strand of DASZXE010000050.1, from coordinate 1,967 downwards.
GCCGGACGCCTGACCCAGGACGATCGTGCTGACCGGCGGCGCGACGTGGGTCATCGCGTCGTAGATCGCAAAGCTGGCGGCGACGTGACCACCCGGTGAGTTGATGTAGAGCCGGATCGGCGCGTCACGATCCTCGCTCTCGAGGAACAAGAGTTGTGCGACCACGACCTCCGCGACCGCGTCATCGATCGTGGTGCCGAGGAACACGATGCGCTCGCGCAGGAGGCGGCTGAACAACGCCCAACCCTGCTCGTCCTTCGTCGTGTCCGGATCGATCGGCGGCTGTGGTTCGCCCGGCTCGGTCCTCACCGGCGCGGCGCGCGACCCCACGAGACGCACCAAGGCGACGACGACGGCCATCGCCACGATTGCCCCGGCCAGCACTTCCATCACCTCGAACCTACCGCACGTCCGAGCGTGGCAGTCGATGATGACAGTCGCCGGTGCCGGCACCGCCGCCGCCTCCGAGCTGGCGAGACCGGCGCCGTCCCGATCGGATTCGAGGAGGAAGGCGACCATGCCAAGGCGGGCGCGCCGTCGTGGAGCGGGCCGTCGATGCACTACACTGGCAGGCATGACCGAGACCGGGCAGGGTACGCACGAGCGTGACGGTGCGCTCCGCGCGCAGGCGCGGGCCTGGCAGGAGCTGACCCTCGCGAAGCCACCGATGGAACCCCGTGCCCGCGAGCTCTGGCTCCAGCACGCCGCTGGCAAGATCCTCTTCGAGCGGGTCCGCGCCGCGGGCCTTGCGCATCCCGATCCCGGGCTCCCGCTGGCGACGCGAGAGGTGGCCGAGGCCGCCGTCGACCACGCGCTGTACGCGCTCATGATGCTCATCGACGGCGTGAGCCCTCACCTGCGCGGCGATGGCCAGGAGGTGCGACTGAAGTTCGTCGTCCAGCTCGTGGACGCCGACGGCAAGGTCGAAGACGAGCTCGACCTGAGCGCCGGCGACGGGATGTGCATGGGCTTCCACGGCTGGCGCAACGGCGACTTCGGCAAGGAGCCCGTCGTCGTCGACCCCGGCTGACCTCTCACCGAGGGTGCCTTGCCACTGACGCGCTCTCCGCCGACGGTCGAGCGAGCCCCCGTGCCGGGCTCGGGCCTCGCCACCTCGAGCGCGACCTCCGCGCGACGCCGTCAGCACCGGGCGAGGATTGGAACGCACGTCGGTCGTCACCCGGCCCCGCGACGCTGGCGCCGTGCCCGATCGAGATCGAACTCTCTGAGCCACTGCAACCTTGTCATTGTGGCACCGGCAATCACGTGGCAGGCAGTCGGCGCGGAAGGCTCGGCGTCGCGGGTGTCGGCCGGGGCCGAGGCGTGGGGCGAGGCGTGGGGCGGGTCAGGATGGGCGGACGACGTCGTAGAAGTAGAGCTGGCCGTCGACGACGACGATCAGTTGCTGGCCCGCGAACATGAGGCCGCCGACCTGGTTGCTGCCGAAGCCGGGCAGCACGGCCTCGGCGTGGGGGACCCGGTCGACCAGGATCGTCAGGACGTTGTTCGCCTGCGACGAGCCCCACAGCTCGGGCGCGGCGCCGCCCGGCGGCTGGACGATCGCCAGCCCGCGCAGCGAGGCCTGGAAGCCCTCGGCCCACAGGTGGTCGGTGATCGCGCCGCTCTCGAGATCGCGCAACTCGATCACCGAGGAGACATCCGTCTGGCCCAGGTAGAGGGTGCCATCGTGCACGGCCATCGGGCCGAAGCCGTAGCCCACGCGGTAGCGCGGCGTCTCGACACCCGTGGCCGGATCGATCGACGTGACGAGACCGTCGGCGTTGGCGTCGTAGTGCGCCCAGAGCCGGCCGTCGTGCAAGGCCACGCCGGTCAGCCGCTCCCAGTGATCGTCGAGCACGATCGATGGCGAGCGCTCGCCGGTCGCGCGGTCGACCTGGTAGAGCTCGAGGCGGTCGGGGGTCCAGTAGGAGCCATCGTCGTCGCGGTCCATCATCCAGAAGGAGCCG
>DASZXE010000049.1:0-9241 GCA_035546475.1 Kofleriaceae bacterium | reverse complement strand
GCTGGTCGCCGGCCATCCCGGCGCGGGCGCCGCCGCCGCCGCCGCGCTCTCCGACGTCTACGATCGCGACCTCGCGCTGCGCTGGCAGCGCGCCACCGACGGCGTCCGCGGCTCGCTCGCGCTGGTCGCCACCGGCGGCTGGGGCCGCCGCGAGCTGGCGCCCGCGTCCGATCTCGACTTCATCCTCCTCCACCGCGGCGACGAGGCGAGCGCGAAGCTGGTCGCCGACCGGCTGCTCTATCCGCTGTGGGACGCCCGGGTCGCCGTCGGCCACGCGGTGCGCGAGCCGCGCGCCGCCGCCCGCCTCGCCCGCGACGACCTGTCGACCGCGACCGCGCTCCTCGACGTCCGCCACCTGCTCGGCGATCCCGAGCTGACGTTCGACCTCACCCGCCACGCGCGCGGGGCGATCGCGCCCGGCGGCGACCCCAACGACTTCATCGGCCAGCTCGCCGCCGAGAAGAAGCGCCGCCACGATCGGTTCGGCGACTCGCTCTACCTCCTCGAGCCCAACCTCAAGCAGGGCATCGGCGCCCTGCGCGACCTGGCGACCGCGCTGTGGGCCGCGCGCGCCCGCTGGTTCCTGCGCGGCACGCCGCTGCCCGGCCACGGCGAGTCGATCGAGCTCTTGGCGCGCGACGGCCACCTCAGCCGCCGCCAGGCCGACGTGCTCGCCCGGGCGCGCGACTTCCTCCTCGGGCTGCGCGTGCTCCTCCAGCTCGCCAGCAAGCGCAAGGGCGACCAGCTCACCTTCGAGCTGCAGGAGGCGATCGCGCCCGGGCTGGCGCTCGCCGCCGACGCCGCGCGCGAGGCGTCCGGCTCGCCGGACGTGCGCCCCGCGGTCGCCCCCGCCGTCGAGACGCTGATGCGCGCCTACTACCTGCACGCGCGCGGCGTCGTCCAGGTCGCCGATCGCCTGCTCGAGACGGCGCGGGTGCCGCCGCGCCGGAAGCCGCGCATCCACCGCATCGACGGCAGCTTCCTCACCTTCAACGGCGAGCTCGCGGTCCACGACACCCAGCTCCTCGCCGAGCGGCCGAGCGAGATGCTGCGCCTGTTCCGCGTCGCGGTCGATCAGGGCATCCCCGTCTACGGCCACACCCGCGACGTGGTCGCCGAGCTGGCGCCGCACCACGGCGACGACCTGCGGGCCGATCCGGTCGCCGCCCGCCTGTTCGTCGACGCGCTGTGCGACCTGCGCGACCGCGGCCAGCCGTCGGCGCTCGAGCTCCTGCACCAGCTCGGCGTGGTGTCGGCGATGCTGCCGGAGTGGGCGCCGTGCACCTGCCGCGTGCAGCACGACCTCTACCACGTCTACACCGTCGACCAGCACCAGCTCCTCGCGGTCGCGATGCTCAAGCGGATCGGCCGCGGCGAGCTGGCGGCCGACTACCCGGTCGCGACCCAGGCGTTCGCGCGGGTGACCCGGCTGGCGCCGCTCGCGCTGGCGACCTTGCTGCACGACGTCGGCAAGCCGCTCGGCAAGGGCCACGCCGAGAAGGGGGCGGTGATGGCGGCGGCGGTGGCGCGGCGGCTCGGCTTCGACGAGCGCGACACCGCCGACGTCGAGCTGCTGGTCCGCCAGCACCTGACGATGGCGCACCTGTCGCAGCGCCGCGACCTCTCCGATCCGGAGGTGATCGGCCGGTTCGCCGAGCGGATCGGCGACGAGGAGCGGCTGACGATGCTCTACCTGCTCACGCTGTGCGACACGGCGATGACCGCGCCGAACAACATGAGCGCGTGGAAGGACGAGCTCCTGCGCACGCTCTACCTGCGGGCGCGCGACCACCTGGCGGCGGCGGCGAGCGCCGACGGCGTGCCGGTCGCGCCCGGCGGCGACGAGCTGCGCGCGAAGGTGCTGGCGCTGCTCGCCGGTGGCGACGCGACCGGGCCGGCGACGGCGCCGGTGTTGCCCGCGACCGACGTCGCCGCGCTGGTCGGCGCGATCGACGAGCGGTTCCTGACCCAGCTCTCGGCCCGGCAGGCCGCGCGGCACGTGCGGCTGGTCGCGGCCACGCGCGCGCGCGGCGCGAAGGTCGGCGTCGCCGTCACCCACCTGCCGCTCAAGGGCCACAGCGAGGTCGCGGTCGTCGCGCCCGACACCCACGGCGTCCTGGCCGCGATCGCCGGCGCGCTGGTGGCGCACCGGCTGTACGTGCTCGGCGCGGTCGTCGGCCACGCGGAGCCGGTGCACGGCGTGCCGGCCGGCGGGCCGGCGGCCGGCGCGGACGCGGCCGGGGCGGCCGGGCTCGCGCTCGATCTCTTCTTCGTGCGCGACAGCGTGGGCGCCGCGGTGGCCGAGGACGATCCGCGCTGGCCCCGCCTCGAGGCCGACCTGGCGGCGCTGGTCGGGGACGGCGCGCCCGATCCGGTGGCGGTGGCGGCGCTCATCGGCCGGCGCCGGCGGCCGTCGGGCCTGCCGCCGCGGGTGACGCCGGCGATCGCCACCGAGATCCGCGTCGACAACACCGAGTCGACCGAGGCGACGATCGTCGAGGTGTTCACCCGCGACCGGGCCGGCGTGCTGCACGCGATCACGCGGACGCTCGCCGACGCCGGCCTCGACATCTCGCTGTCGAAGATCTCGACCGAGGGCGAGAAGGTCGCCGACGTCTTCTACGTGACGCGGGCCGGGGCCAAGCTGGTCGACGCCGCCGAGCTGGCCGCGGTGCGCGACCGCCTGGCCGACGCCCTCGCCGAGCTGCCCGGCTGATCATGCGGCGCGCGCTTGCTTCCCGGTTCGTCGCGAGCGGATCCCGAGCGCCGCTCGTCGTCCTCGCACGGCGCGCCACGCGAGCGCGAGGTCGAGCCACGGCGAGCACGGCGTCGAAGGGCTGACGTGGCCGCGATCGACACGCCGCCCGGGCTCGGCCACGAGGACAGCCGCGCCGCCGGCTTCGCGGCGCCGCGCGGCCCGCGCCGGCTCGCCGAGGCCGCGATGCGGGTCACCCTCGGCCTCGCGGTCGTCGTCGTGCTGGTCGCCGGCCGGCGCCACTCGCAGGCCGCGCCGGTGCTGATCGCGTGGGCGGTGAGCGTCAGCGCGCTCGGCCTGGTCGGCGCCGCCGTGCGACGCGCGCGGGTCACCATCTCCGCCGACGGCATCCGCTGGGGCTGGGGCGGCCTGACCGTGCGCATGAGCCGCGCGCGCATCGTCCGTTGCGACGTCTATGCCGACGGCATCGCGCTGCGCGCCCGCCGCGGCAGCACCTGGTTCCTCGCGCGCCGCGACTGGGACCGGTTCGACTCGCTCGCGCGCGCGGTCGGCGACGCCGGCCTGCCGGTCGCCAGCCTCGAGCGCAAGGCGCCGTTCGCGGCCCGCCTGCAGAGCTACGGCCGCATCCTCGACGGCCTGCTGGTCGCCGCCATGGTCGCCGCGCTCGCCGTCGCCCTCGTCGCGCTCGGCTAACGAACGGCTAGCCACGGGCCGGGGGCATCCGCGACGGATGGATCAGGTGCAGCGGGAACTGCGGGCTGTGGCTCAGCCGCAGCCGGGTCGCCGCGCCGTCGCGGTAGTTGCCGCTCGCGCGCGACGGGTCCGGATCCGGCTCGCGCACGCCGCGCCCGATCACGATCAGCCGGTCGCCCGGCCGGATGAGCACCTCGTGATCGTGCATCGAGCGGCGCCGCGGCGCGGTCGGCTCCAGCCCATCCAGGAGGTCGCGGCGGCCGGACGTCTCGCCGCGGTGCTCGAGCGACAGCAGCGCCGTCGCCCCCTCGGCGTCGACGATCGCGTAGCCGCTCGCGTCGCGGACGACGAACGGCACGTGCCGCACCGCGTGGTGGACGCGCTCGACCTCCAGGCCGCGCCGCGCCTGCCGGCGCACCTCGTGCTCGTAGTAGACGCAGCGATCGTTCGACGCCGGCGCGCGCAGCGAATCGTCGAGCACCTCGACGGTGCCCTCGATCCGGACGTCGGTCGCGTCGGCGGCCTCCGCGATCGGCACCAGCGGCGCCCCGAGCAGCCGGCTCACGTCCGGCGCGCGGGTCATCCGCTCGATCACCGCGATCCCGCCGCCGATCAGCACGACGCCGGCGACGACGAGCACGAAGAACACCCGGGCACGCTACCACGCGGCTGGCCACCAGCCCCCGGCCCCCGCGGGTCCACCGGCGAGGCCCATAGGCAAGGACGTGTTGCTGTCGGTGGGCTCGGCTATGATCGATGTCGTGGAGTTCGACGAAAAGGCACGAGAGAACCTGGAGGCCGCGGAGCGCCTCTTGCCTGACGAGACCGGGCAGCGGGACGGCCTCTCGAACGCAGCGGCGTCGCGCGCCTATTACGCGGCGTATCTCGCCGTGGTTCATGCGGCACAGCGCGCGCATCGACCGTTCACCCACGACGAGAAGGACTACTACCGGCACGATCGGCTGCCGACCGATGCGCGGGTATGGCGGCTCGTCGACGCTGACGGGAGCGAGGACCTGGCGTGGTTGTACGGTCTCCGGATCAAGGCGGATTACGAAGAGGATCACGTCGATCACGACGAAGCATCGGAGGCGCTGGACGTCGCGACGCGGCTGGTCCACACGATCCTCGGCGAGGCCGCCTGATGACCACCAGCCGCGATCAGATGACGCGCCGGATCTCGGAGCTCGTCGACGGACGACCCGTGCGCTGGGCGGACCCGCGGCGTCGCACGGGCGACTACGATGGCCGGGAGCGGACGCTCGAGATCTTCAACGCCGATGCCGGCGAGCAGCGTGCGCTCCTCGGACGCCTGCGGCCGGTGCGCGACGAGCTGGAAGCCGCGGCCGGCGGTCCCATCGTGTTCATCTTCCACACCTGCCGCGAATCCGCCCGCCTCCACGAGACCTTCGTCGAGGCGTTCCTGCGCGCGCAGGTCGAAGCCGATGCCAGGGCTCCGGTGGAGCTGCGGCTCGACGAGATCGTGCGAGTTGCGACCGACCTGCCACTCGAACGGCGCCACGGCGACCGCGAGGGTAGCCGGCGGTTGCCTCGTACGGCGAAGGCGGCCTGATGCTCTTGACCGCACAGCGGGTCGTTTCGCCCGCGACCGGTGTCCACGGCGTGAACGTCTATCTCTTCGCGCACGGGCCGTACACGTGGCCGCATGTTCCCGACGCGTTTCTTCCCGAGGTCGATCCGGGCGAGCTGGTTCAGCAGTGGTTGCAGATCGATCCGGGTGGCAACGACGTCGTCAGCTATCTCGACGTGGTGGCGCCCGACGAGGTCCAGCACGTCGATCTCCATCAGCGGCTCGCGTCGCTGAAGTTCAGGCTCCAGGCGGCCGGTTTCAGCCAGATGTACTGGGATCCGTACTGGATCCGGTTCGGGACCGGCCTGGAGAGGATCCCGCCGCAGACCGAGCTCGGTGCGCTGGCAGGTCAGATCCTCCTGCGCCTGACCGGCCACTGAGGGCCGTCACTGCGTGGTCGCGGTGGTGGCGGGGATCAGACCGGGGCGGTATGAACCGCCATGCTCGGCGACGCCCTCCGCGAGGCCCTGACCTTCGACGACGTCCTGCTGGTGCCCGCGTTCAGCGAGGTGCTGCCGCGCGATGTCGACGTCTCCACCCGGCTCACCGCGTCGATCCCGCTGCGCATCCCGCTCGTCAGCTCGGCGATGGACACGGTGACCGAGGCGGCGACCGCCATCCGCATGGCGCGCGAGGGCGGCATCGGCTTCCTCCACAAGAACATGTCGATCGAGGAGCAGGCGCGCGAGGTCACCCGGGTCAAGAAGGCGGAGAGCGGCATCGTCGTCGACCCGGTCACCGTCGGGCCCGACCGGCGGCTCGAGGACGCGCTCTCCATCATGCGGTACCACCGGATCAGCGGCCTGCCGGTGGTCGACGGCGAGCGGCGGCCGGTCGGCATCCTCACCAACCGCGACGTCCGGTTCGAGCGGAACCTGACCCAGCGGGTCGCCGACGTCATGACGACGCGGCTCATCACCGTCGGCGACGGCGTCGGCCTCGAGCAGGCGAAGGAGCTCCTGCACAGGAACCGGATCGAGAAGCTGCTGGTGGTCGACGACGACGGGCGGCTCAAGGGCCTCATCACGATCAAGGACATCGAGCAGGCGGAGGCGCACCCGTTCGCGGCGAAGGACGAGCTGGGGCGCCTGCGCGTCGGCGCGGCGGTCGGCGTCGGCGGCGACCGCGAGGCGCGCATCGAGGCGCTGCTCGCGGCCGGCTGCGACGTCATCTGCGTCGACACCGCGCACGGCCACTCGGCCGGCGTGCTCGAGGCGGTGCGGCAGACCCGCAAGGCGTTCCCGAAGGCGCAGCTCGTCGCCGGCAACGTGGCGACCGGCGCGGCGACGAAGGCGCTGATCGAGGCGGGCGTCGACGCGGTGAAGGTCGGCGTCGGGCCGGGATCGATCTGCACGACCCGCATCGTCGCCGGCGTCGGCGTGCCGCAGCTCACGGCGATCGCCGACTCGGTGGCGGCGGCGAAGGCGGCCGGCGGCGTGCCGATCATCGCCGACGGCGGCATCAAGTACTCGGGCGACGTGGCGAAGGCGCTGGCGGCCGGCGCGTCGACGGTGATGATCGGCAGCCTGTTCGCCGGCACCGACGAGGCACCCGGCGAGATCATCCTGTACCAGGGGCGCAGCTACAAGTCGTACCGGGGCATGGGCTCGATCGGCGCGATGCGCGAGGGCTCGAAGGACCGCTACTTCCAGGACGACGTCGAGGCGACGGCGCCGCAGAAGCTGGTGCCCGAGGGGATCGAGGGGCGCGTGCCGTACAAGGGCCCGCTGCGCGAGTCGATCTACCAGCTCGTCGGCGGCCTCCGCTCCTCGATGGGGTACCTCGGCGCCCCGACGATCGCCGCCCTCGGTCAGAACGCGCAGTTCGTGAAGATCTCCTCCGCCGGCCTCCGCGAATCCCACGTCCACGACGTGATCATCACCAAAGAGGCCCCGAACTACCGCGTCGAGTAGCGCCGCGCCCGGGGACAGGATCTGGGGTCGTAACTCGTGACGTTGCCTAGCTTTTTGGAGGGCACCGCGAAAATTCTTGGCGAGCGCAGCGGGCGAAGATCCGTCGGGGACAGGATCCGGGGTCGTAACTCGTGACGTTGCCGAGCTTTTTGGCAGTCACCGCGAAAAATTTGGTGAGCGCAGCGGGCGAAGATCGGTCGGGGACAGGATCTGCTATTATAACTACTTGTAATAGTTTAGATTTTTGACGCGACCGCGAAAGAAGAGCTGGCCGGCGGCCATGGCGATGCGGCAGGACCGTGTGCGAGCCACCGCCCTCGACCGCTCGCGCGAGTAGAGATTTTCGCGGTGCCCTTGGATTCTGTAGCGAATATAAACGGTTGCGATACAGGATCCTGTCCCCCCGTTTGGAGCCTGTCCACCCCGTGCATCAAATCGTCCTCGTCCTCGACTTCGGCTCGCAGGTCACGCAGCTCATCGCGCGGAGGGTGCGCGAGCAGGCGGTCTACTGCGAGATCCAGCCGTTCCACCTGCCGCTCGAGAAGATCCGGGCGATGGCGCCGGCGGCGATCATCCTGTCGGGCGGGCCGGCCTCCTGTTACGCGCCGGGCGCGCCGACGATCGATCCGGCGCTGTTCGAGCTGGGCGTGCCGGTGCTCGGCATCTGCTACGGCGCGCAGCTCATCGCGCGGCTGCTCGGCGGCCAGGTGACGCCGGCCGACAAGCGCGAGTTCGGCCGCGCGAGCTTGCGGGTGGGGCAAGGGGCCGGCGTCTTCCGCGCGATGGCGCCCGGCGACGACCTGACGGTCTGGATGTCGCACGGCGACCGCGTCGACGCGCTGCCGGCCGGCTTCGAGCAGACGGCGACGAGCGACAACTGTCCGTTCGCCGCGTTCGCCGACCCGGCGCGCCGCATCCACGCCGTGCAGTTCCACCCGGAGGTCGTGCACACGCCGCGCGGCGCGGAGATCCTCGGCGGCTTCCTGTTCGGAGTCGCCGGGCTGCGCGGCGACTGGTCGATGGCGTCGTTCGTCGACGAGGCGGTGGCGCGCATCCAGGCGCAGGTCGGCGGCGAGGGCCGCGTCGTCTGCGGGCTGTCGGGCGGCGTCGACTCGTCGGTGGCGGCGGCGATCATCCACCGCGCGATCGGCGACCGGCTGACCTGCATCTTCGTCGACAACGGCCTCCTGCGCCGCGGCGAGCGGCAGCAGGTCGCGACGATCTTCCGCGACCACTTCCACGTCGACCTTCGGGTGATCGACGCGGTCGACCGGTTCCTCGACGGGCTCGCCGGCGTTACCGACCCCGAGCAGAAGCGGAAGCTGATCGGCCGCGAGTTCATCGCCGTCTTCGAGGAGGAGGCGCGCCGCATCGAGGGCGCCCGCTTCCTGGCCCAGGGCACGCTGTACCCGGACGTCATCGAGTCGGTGTCGGTGCGCGGGCCGAGCGCGGTCATCAAGAGCCACCACAACGTCGGCGGCCTGCCGGAGCGGATGAACCTGTCGCTCGTCGAGCCGCTGCGCGAGCTGTTCAAGGACGAGGTGCGCCAGCTCGGCGCCGAGCTCGGCCTGCCGCGCCACATGGTGTCGCGCCAGCCGTTCCCGGGGCCGGGGCTGGCGGTGCGCTGCCTCGGCGCGATCACGCGGCCGCGGCTCGAGACCTTGCGCGGCGCCGACGCGATCGTCGAGGAGGAGATCCGCGCGGCCGGCCTGTACGAGTCGATCTGGCAGGCGTTCGCGGTGCTGCTGCCGGTGCGCACGGTCGGCGTCATGGGCGACGACCGCACGTACGACGAGGCGCTCGCGGTACGCGCGGTGCACTCGCTCGACGGGATGACGGCCGACTGGGTGCCGCTGCCTCACGAGCTCCTCGGCCGCATCTCGAGCCGCATCATCAACGAGGTCCGCGGCGTCAACCGCGTCGTCTACGACATCACCAGCAAGCCCCCCGGCACGATCGAGTGGGAATGATGCGCCCCGCCCGTGGCCCCTCCGGTGCCCGCGTCCGCGTACGTGGCCGTGCCCGTCTCCGCAGCGGCGCCCGTCTCCGCAGCGATGCCGGTCTCCGCAGCCGTGCCCGTCTCGGCAGCGGTGCCTGTCTCGGCAGCGGTGCCCGTCTCGGCAGCGGTGCCGGTCTCGGCGGCGGTGCCCGTCTCGGCAGCGGTGCCCGTCTCCGCAGCGGTGCCTGTCTCGGCACGCGGGTCCCTTCCGGTGCCCGTGGCGGTGCGCGGCTCGGTGTCGGTCTCGTCTGGCTCCTTGCCGGGGCTGCGTCGCTCGCCAGGACGCCGACCGCCGCGGCGGGGCCGCACGTGGGCGCGGTGGCGCCGCT
>DASZXE010000048.1:0-12794 GCA_035546475.1 Kofleriaceae bacterium | reverse complement strand
ATGCGGGCCGCGTTGCGCCACGCCATGCCGTGGCCGGCGTCGATGCGGAGCGCGCGCTCGATCTCGCCGAGCGCCGCCTCGGTGTCGCCGCGATCGAGGATGAGCAGCGCGAGCCGGCACGCCGCCTCGGCGTGGCCGGGGCGCAGCCGCAGCCCCTTGCGGTAGGCGGTCTCCGCCTCGGCGCGCGTCGCCGGCTCGTCCTCGTGGACGGCGGCGAGCAGGAACCAGACCCGCGCCAGCTCGACGTTCGCCTCGGGGCTGGCCTCGCTCTCGAGCCGCTGGGCGAGCGCGGTCAGCTCGGCGATCGCGGCCTGGCGCGCCGACGCGTCCTGCAGGCGCCGGCGCAGCCGCCGCTCGATCAGCCGCAGCGCGACGACCCGCGCGTGCGGGCGCGCCGCGACCTCGGCCGCGAACAGCGCCTCGATCGTGTCGTCGGCGATCGAGTGATCGCCGTGCGCCTGCAAGGCCGACAGCAGGAGGCCGCGCCAGAAGCCGAGCGGCGCGTCGGGGCGCTTGTCCCGGGCGGCGTCGAGGGCCGCGCGCGCGTCGGCGCCGCGGCCGGCGCCGGCGATCCGCGCGACGACCTCCTCGAACAGCGCCGCGTCGCGGTCGCAATCCTCGACGAGCGCGGCCGGCGTGCGCTTCGGGTCGAGCATCGCGCCGATCAGGTCCTCGTAGGCGGCCATCGCGTTGGCGTCGGCGCCGGCCGCGTCGCCGTCGTGCTGCGCCGCCGCCGCCAGGCCGAGCCGCGCGCGCGCCCGCTGCGCCGGCGTCGCGGTCGGCGCGTCGAGCGCCATCGTGAACGACATCCGCGCGGCCGCGATCTCGCCGGCGGCGAGCTGGGCCTGGCCGAGCAGCACGCGCGCCGCCGCGCCGGGCTCGCGCTTCACCAGATCGGCGGCCAGCTTGCGCGCGGTCGGCGCGTCGCCGACGGCGAGCGCCAGCTCCGCCAGGCGCCGGATCGGCACCGGATCGCCCGGCTCGCCGCTGGTCAGCGCGCGCGTGAACGCGCCGCGCGCCGCCGCGGGCAGGCCCAGCGCCCAGTAGCGGTCCCCGAGCTCGACCAGGCTGGCCATCGCGCGCTCACCCTAGCACAACGCCTGCACGCGGCCGCGGCGCGGCGTCAGGCGCGCTCGTCGGTGAACGCGGCGTGCCGCTGCTCGGCGTGGCGGCGCAGCTCCTCGAGCTCGTCCTTCGCCTCGGGCCCCGGCTCGGCCTTGCCGCCGGTCGCCGCCTCGTAGAACTTCGACATCGACGCGGCGTCGCCCTTCAGCCGCTCGCGCACCGTGTGGTGCATGTCGCGGAACTGCAGGTAGAAGTCCTGCAGCATGTCGCCCTTTCGCAGGGGCATGATCGTGTGCATCCGGCCCGAGGCCATGTCGTGCATGTAGTTCCCGATCTTGTGCAAGGGCCCGGCGACCTTGTGGGTCATGAGCACGAGGTAGCCGCCGGCGATCACCGCCAGGCCGAGCCCGACGCCGATCATCTGCAGCACGAGGTTGCGGTCGCGGTGCGCGATGTCGGCGGCGGTCGACTTCTGGTACTCGGCGAGGCTGGGATCGTCCTTGGTCAGCTCGCTCAGGCCGGCGACCAGGTCCTCGGTCGCGCGGTGCTCCTGCTGGTAGATGAGGTAGCCGAGCGTCCCCGAGATCGCGAGCGACACGAAGAGGACGACGAGCACGTAGCGGAGCTGCAGCCGCTTGTCGAGCAGGTAGTTCGAGATCTTGCGGTGGTGGCGTCCGCTGCGCGGGCGCTTCCCGTCACCGCCGCCCTTCGACGGGTCAGGACTTGCTGCCAAGGGCCTTCTCCTTGCGATCGAGGATGGCGCGCAGCTCCTCGGCGGCGGCGCGGGCCTCGGGCGAGCGCTCGAGCAGCCCGTCGGCGACCACGGCGTCGAGCGCCGCGGCGATGCGATCGCGGTCGCCCTGCTCCATCGCGACGACGCCCGCATGGGCCTCCTTGAAGTGGTCGTAGAACTCGCGGAGCTGGTCCCCCTTGCGCAGGTCGTAGACCTTGTCGTAGCGGCCGTCGCGCAGCTTCGCGAGGTAGAGCGTGACCTTGTAGAGCGGGCCCGCGACCCGGTGCGTCATCTTGATGCCGAAGAGGACGAGCCCGACGACGATCAGCACGCCCGACACGACGAGGACGAGCTCGATGCGGTGCTCGCCGCGGGTGAGCTCGGCGATCTTGCCGTCGCGCTTCAGCTCGCACTCGAAGTGCGCGACCACGTCGGAGACGTAGGTCGGCGGCAGCGTCATCTTGACCGGCTTCACCTTCACCGTCGGCTCGTCCATGACGATCGCCCTCCCGCCCGCTGTCGTCGTCTCCGTGCCCGAACCCGTGCCCGCGCCCGCGCCCGAGCCGGAATCCGAACCCGTGCCCGTGCTCGATCCGGAACCCGATCCCGAGCCCGTCGCCGAACCCGAGCCCGTCGCCGAACCCGAACCCGTCGCCGAACCCGAACCCGTCGCCGAACCAGAACCCGAACCCGTCGCCGAACCCGTCCCCGCGCCCGAACCCTGATCCGTCCCCGGCTCGTCGAACGTCATCTGCCCCGACTCGACCACCACCTCCGCCGTCGCCGCCATCGGCGGCAGATCCGGACACGGGTTCCCGCGCACGCGGCTCTGCGCGACCGACGTCGCCTCGTCCGCCACCCGGACGACCCACCAGCCGAGCAGCGCCATCAGCAGCACCGCGAGCCCGACCATGAACAGCGTGAAGCGGAGCTGGTACCGCTTGTTGATGAGGAGGTTCTTCCAGCTCCGCTTGTATCCGCGGGTCGTCATAGGTTCGGCCCCGCCTTGGTCTGGATCGTCGGCATGATCTTCTTGGCCACCAGGTCCTCGACCACCGCCGTGACGCAGTCCTGCTTGGCCGCCTCGATGTCCTTCGGCGTGTTGGAGCCCTGGACCTTCGCGCCACCCTCCAGGAAGCCGAAGATGCTCTTGCCCGGGAAGGTGGCGATGAGCATCGAGATCTTACAGGAGACCAGCGACGCCGACCCCTTTTCCACCACCGTCACCTCCTGGATGGCGCCGTCGACGTAGTAGCCGCGCACCTTGGCCTTGTCGAGGTCCTTCTGGGTCGGCTCCTTGCCGTTCGGCCAGGTCACGGTGATGCGCGGATCGACCTTCAGGAGGCCCTTCTGCGCGGTCTCGCGCATCAGGTCGCGCAGCGCCTCGGTGCCCTTCGCCTTCGCCGTCATCGGCGCGAGGTTGATGTAGTAGCCGCCGGCGGTGACCGTCACCGACGGGCCCAGCTTCGCGATCGCGTCGCGCGTCTTGATCGCCTGCCTGGTCGTCGGGTCCGACGGATCGCCGTGGGCGAGCTTGTCGAGCGCCGCGACGACGCGCTTGCGGGTCAGCTCCGACGACGACGCGTCGACGACCTTGCCGAGGCCGACCACCGCCGCGCCGCGCACCGTCTTGTCGCTGTCGTCGAGCGCGGCCAGGAAGCCGGGGATGGCGCGCGGATCGCCCAGCCTCGCCAGGCTGAGCGCCGCCGCCAGCCGCACCTTGAAGTCGCGGCCGCCCGACAGGTCCTTCAGCAGCACGTCGACGTTGTCGGCGTGCGCGGTGCCGATCACCGCGACGAGCGCGAGCGCGGCCGCCACGAGCGACCAGCCACCGGCGCCCCCCGCCCGGTCGCGAACGCGTCCTGCCATCGCCCCCGACGCTAGCGGAGATCGTGGTCAGCCCGCAAGGTACGCGCGGCCGAGGTCGACGTAGTGGGCGGCGCTCGACGCGATCCAGGCCCGCTCCTCGTCGGTGATCGGCCGCTTGACCCGGGCGGGCGAGCCGAGCGCCAGGCTGCCGGGCGGGACGACGGTGCCGGGAGTGACCACCGCGCCGGCGCCGATGATGCTCCCGCGGCCGATCCGCGCCCGGTCGAGGATCACCGAGCCCATGCCGATGATGCAGTCGTCCTCGACGGTGCAGGCGTGGAGGATGACCCGGTGGCCGACGGTGACGCGGTCGCCGACCTCGGTGCCGGCGACGTCGCTCGTCACGTGGATGACCGAGTTGTCCTGGATCGACGTCTCGGCGCCGATCCGGATGGGCATCTGGTCGCCGCGGACGACGGTGCCGTACCAGATCGACGAGCGGGCGCCGATCACGACGTCGCCGATGATCGCCGCGTACTCCGCGACGAACACGCCGTCGCCGAGCGCGGGCGTGTGGCCACGGAACGAGCGGATCACCGGGCCGCGCCCCGGTGGCGCGCGCGGTCGGCGCGGGCGGCCGCCGCCAGGGCACCGGCCTGCACCACGCCGGCGGCCACCGCGCCGTCGCCGAGCTCGTCGGCGTCGGCGGTGCTCGCCGCGAACTGGACGACGCCGGCCTCGTCGACGACGAGGATCGCGCCCTCGTCGAGCGGATCGAGCGCCGAGAGCACCGCCAGCCCGCGCGGCCCGTCGGGCGGCGCGTCCCAGCGGAGCACCGTGCCGGTCACCGGGTTGCGCGACAGGTACGCGGCCGCCTCGTCGGCGCGGCCGACGATCACGGTGCGCACCGCGACGTCGGGGCCGAGCTCGCGGCCGGCGGCCTCGACCAGCGCGCTCGCCGGGCCGCTGCACCGCTCGCAGTGGGCGTCGAAGATGGTGAGCACCGTCGGCCGGCGGTCGAGGGCGACCTCGTGATCGTGGCGATCGAGGAGCTGCATCGGCGGCAGCGCCGCGCCGTAGAGCCGCGCCTCGAGCAGCTCGCCCGACGACGGCTTGGCGGTCAGCCGCGCGGCCAGCGTGAGCAGCTCGCCGTCGCGCGCGACGGTCAGCGTGATCCGGTCGCCGACCCCGTGGCTCTCCTGGATGACCGCGCGCAGGTCGTCGGCGCCGATCGACTGGTCGTCGATCGCGAGGATGTCGTCGCCGACCAGCACGCCGGCCCGCGCCGCGCCGGTGCCCGGATGGACGTCGCTGACCTCGATCTGCGCGTGGTCGCTGCTGAAGGTGATGCCGAGCCACGGCACCGGCGGCCCGGGCGCCTCGGCCGCCGCCGGCGCGGCGCCGGCCGCCACCGCCCCCGCGGCGACGACGAGCGAGCTGGCGACGAGGCCCCGGCGCACGCGCGTAGCCTATCAGCGCGCCTCCCGCGTCGCGACGGTTTTCGCCGGCCCCGCCGCTGGACGGCGCTCAGGCGGCCAGCCCCGCGGCGCGGAACCAGTCGACGGCGCGGCGGATGGTGTGGGCGAGCGGCGTGCGCGGCATGCCGAGGTCGCGGTGGGCCTTGGTCGCGTCGTACCAGGCGGTCGACAGCGCGTAGCGCGCGCTCTTGACGGTGAGGCGCGGCGGCGGACCGCCGTGGCGCGCGGCGGCCTCCATCAGCCAGGCGCCCGCGAGCACGGCGGCGCCGGGCAGGCGGCGGCGGATCGGCGGCAGGCCGGCCTGCCGGCAGACCTCGCCGTAGAACTCGCGGTAGGTGACGTTGTGGCCGCCGGCGATGTAGCGCTCGCCGACCACGCCCTTCTCCTCGGCGAGCACGTGGCAGGCGGCGACGTCGTCGACGTCGACCGCGCAGAAACCGCCGCCGGTGATGCCCGGCACCCGCCGCCGCAGCGCCTCGACGATGAAGCGGCCGGTCGGCGTCGGCCCGCGGTCGCGCTCGCCGAACGGGAACGCCGGGCAGACGATGACGACCGGCAGGCCGCGCGCCGCGAACGCGCGGGCGTCGAGGTCGGACAGGTACTTCGACCGGATGTACGCGTTGCCGCCGCGCCAGTGGTTGAAGGCGAAGGTCTCGTCGGCGAGCTCGCCCGGCGGCGGCACGCCGATCGCTGCGATCGAGCTGGTGTGGACGACGCGGCGCACGCCGGCCTCGAGCGCGGCCTGGAGGACGTGGCGGGTGCCGCCGACGTTGACCGCGTGGATGACCGACTCGTCCGGCAGCCAGAGCGCGTAGATCGCGGCGAGGTGGTGGACGACGTCGCAGCCCGCGATCGCGCGCGCGACCCCGGCGGCGTCGAGGACGTCGAGGCGGATCACCTCGACGTCGAGGCCGCGCAGGTTGTCATCGGCCTCGCGCGGCGCCAGCGCGGCGCGCACCTCGCGGCCGCGCGCCAGGAGCTGCCGCACCACCGCCGAGCCGATGAAGCCACCCGCGCCGGTCACGAGCGTCTTCATCGGCTGATTGTATGGCCGGGGCGGGCTGGCTCCGCGCGGCCGGCCCCTCCCCGCGCCTCGCGGCGCCGGACCGAGACTACGTTATCCTACATGTGCGTTTTTTGACTTCACTGGCTGACATGAGGCACGATAGTCATCATGAAGCCAGCCGTCGCTCCCCTCGGCCCGTCGCAGCGCCCGGCCGAGAAGCGCATCCATATCCGCTTCGATAAGATCCTCCCCGTCGTCCTCGGCAGCGAGCTGTACGGCGAGACGGTCGTCATCGCGCGGAACATCTCGGCGGGCGGGATGCTCGTGCAGACGGCGGAGGTGCTGCCGCTCGGCAGCGTGGTCACCGTCCACTTCCGCATCGGCGACACCGACGACGAGATCGTCGCGCGCGCCGAGGTGAAGCACCACCTCTGCCTCAACTTCAGCCTGCCGGACGCCGAGCCGCGCGCCGCCCGCGGCATGGGGCTGCGCTTCCTCGACTTCGACGCCGAGCTGCCACTGAGCCTGCCGGGCACGCGCGTCCTGCACTGACGCTGGCACGGGCACGGGCACGGACGCGGGCACGGGCACCGGCACGGGAATGAACCGGCGGCGTGGGGCGTCGGGATCGGCGTGCAACGTCGCGTCCCTTGCGCCGACGTCGCCGATTGGCTAGGACCCATGACCATGATACGCGCTTTGCTCGTCGGCCTGGTGGCGGCGGTGGTCGCTGCGGGCGGGATGCGCCCTGCCCGCGCCGACGACGCCGCCCGGGTGACCGAGCTGCTCACCGCCATCCAGAACGGCACGGGCGACCGGGCCAAGGACACCGCCGCGCTCGTCCCGCTCGCGGAGCGCAACGTGAAGGCGCTCGGCGACTTCCTGGCGCGCGAGCGCAGCTCGTCGGTCGACGACCGCCGCGCGGTGCTGCGCAAGATCAAGGCCTCGGTCCCCGACTCGAGCGGCAAGTTCGAGACGCCCAAGCGGATGGCGGCCGAGCAGATCCGCGAGGACGACGCGTTCGACTGGCTCGCCGCGCTGGCGACGGTCGATCCGTCGACGCCCGGGCTCGGCGACGTGTGGGCGGACGTCGCGGCGATCCGCGCGCTGGCGTCGACCCACGACATCGACGCGGCCCGGATCGTCCTCGAGCAGGCGTTCGCCAAGCCGACCATGATCTACCGCGACGAGTGCGGCCGCCGGCTGCGCGCGATGGCGCCGTACTCGCTGCCGGCCCTGACGGTGGCGTCGCAGTCGGACGACCACGCGCGCGCCCGCTACGCGACGTTCCAGCTCGAGCGCATGGACCGGCAGGAGCCGGGCAAGGCGATGGAGGCGACCGACCACGACGAGGAGCTGCGCATCGCGCTGCTCGACGCGTTCCGCACGACGAAGCACCGCGAGGCGGTCGGCACCGTGTTCAAGTACATCGACGACGACGCGCCGCGCGTGCGGGCGGCCGCGCGCCAGGCGTGGCTCGCATACGTGACCGGCCCGCGCCCGCCGGACGCGCCGAAGATCCACCTGCAGCTCAACGGCGGCAAGAAGGACGACAAGCTGACGGCGCTCTACCTCAACTACCGGCAGCTCGCCGAGATCGAGGTCAAGCGCGCGTCGGAGGACCTGCTCGGCAAGCCGTACGGTGACGACGATCCGATCGATGCGGCGGCGGTGTCGAAGGAGATCTTCGCGTTCCACGACGCGGCGCGCGCCCGGCAGGACGGCGAGCGGTTCACCGCGGCGCTGGCGACGGCGAAGGCGGGCGACCTGACGAAGGCGGCGGCCGAGCTCGACACGCTCCTGGCCGAGAACCCGGAGCTGGCGAACCGCGCGGAGGCGGCGCCGACGTACCTGGCGCTGGCGAAGCAGGAGGAGGCGGCCGGCCACTGGGACGGCGCGGCGGCGGCCTACGGCAAGGCGCACGGCCTGGCGCCCGACGGGCCGGACGCGGTCAAGGCGGCGGCCGGCCGCGAGTACGCGCTCGGCAAGGCGCTCGAGGCGGCGGGCAAGGACGGCGGCGCGAACTTCCGGCGCGCGGCGGAGCTGCAGCCCGACGACGCGCCGGCGAAGGCGGCCGCGGCGCGCACGACGCCGTCGGTCCGCAAGCCGTGGCTCCTGTGGGGGGCGGCCGGCGGCGCGGCGGTCGCGATGGCGCTGCTCGTCCTCGGCATCACCCGCCGCCGCGCGGTGTGACCGGGCCGGCCAGCACAGGTCCTGCCCCGCGTTCCGTCGAGCCAGCCGATCGACTTCGCACGCGCTGACCGCCCGCATTTCCGGTTCTGGCCAACGTCCTGACAGGTTGGCCAGAGGCGTTTCTGAGGCGCGCACCACCAGCCAGGCGATCGAAGTTGCACGCGCCGGTCGAGCGCGGGTCGTCATTCTGGCCGACCCTGTTCTACGACTCGTCCAATTCTTCGCACCGCGCGCGAGAATCAGGCCGCGCACGGCGCGGCCCGGCGGCGAGTGCCGCCGAAAGCAGGGTGGGGACCCCGCGGGCTGTGCCCGCGGGGCGGGGCGGCACGCCCCGTGGGATCGACAGCGCGGCCAAGGGGCCGCGTTTTGGTTGCGGCCCCGTCGGCCGCCCTGTGAGGAACCGCCGCGAGTCCGCGCGCTCCGGGATCTCCGACCGACGGGCGGAGCTCCGCGCGGCTGCGCCACCGCCGGCTCGCGAGCCAGCGGTCGCGGCCGGTCGGCCCCGCTCAGGCGCGGTGGAGCGTCAGCGTGAAGACGGCGCCCTGCCCCGGCTCGCCGCCGGCGGTCAGCGTGCCGCCCATCGCCTGCGCGTGCGAGCGCGCGATCGCGAGGCCGAGGCCGGAGCCGCCGTCCTTGCGGCGGCCGCCGCCACGGTAGAAGCGGTCGAACACCCGCTCGCGCTCCTCGGCCGTGAGCCCGGGGCCGCGGTCGCTGACGGTCAGCACCACGCGCTCGCCCTCCGCGTGGGCCGCGATCGCGACCTCGCCGCCG
The DNA here is from genome assembly GCA_035546475.1 of Kofleriaceae bacterium. GTDB lineage: Bacteria > Myxococcota_A > Polyangia > Haliangiales > Haliangiaceae > UBA2376. The sequence goes on along the minus strand of DASZXE010000048.1, from coordinate 3,739 downwards.
CCGTGGTGGACCGCGTTGTCGACGAGGTTCTGCAGCACGTGCTCGAGGCCGTCGCGGTCGCCGTGGACCGAGAGCTCCGCGGGGACGTCGACGGTGAAGCGGGGCTCGCCGGCCGCGCCGCCGAGCGTGCGCGCCGCCGCCACCGCGTGCTCGGCCGCGGGCGCGAGCGCGATGACGTCGCGGTCCGACGTCGCCTCGGCGCGCGCCTCGATCCGCTCGAGCTCGAGCAGGTCGTTGACCAGCCGCGCGATCCGGTCGGCGTTGCGGCCGATCGTCGTCACGAACTCGCGGCGGGTCTCCGCCGGCAGGTCGCCGCTCGCCAGCGTCTCGGCGTAGCCGGCGATCGCGGTCACCGGCGTGCGCAGCTCGTGCGCCGCGTTGGCCAGGAACTGCCGCCGCACCGCCTCGAGCGCGCGCAGCCGGGTGACGTCGTGCAGCACCGCCACCGCGCCGCCGGTCTGCGGCAGCGGCCGCACGCTGGCGATCACCGCCCGGTCGCGCACCGCGACCTCGTCGTTCGAGGCGGTGCCGGCCCGCGCGGCGTCGAGCCTCGCGGCGACCTCCGCCGGCATCGCGTCGTCGCCGAGCAGCGAGCGGGCCGCCGGGTTGGTCAGCACCGCGTGGCCGTCGCCGTCGACGACGACCACGCCCTCGACCATCGCGCCGATCACCGCCAGCGACAGGTCGCGCTCGCGGGTGAGCGCTTGCACCTGGCGGCCGACCTCGCCGGCCAGCCCGACCAGCGCGCGCGACAGCACGCCCAGCTCGTCGGGGCTCTGGCTCGGCGGACCGATCGCGTAGTCGCCGCGCGTGACCCGCTCGGCGGCGATCGTCATCGCCCGCAGCGGCCGCACGAACGCGCGCAGGAGCAGGAGGCCGAGCCCGAGCGCGACCACGAGGCCGATGCCGGTGACGGCGAGGAGCCGCACCCGCAGCGCGCGCCGCGCCGCGGTGATCCGCGCGGTCGGCACCGCCAGCCGAACCACCCGGTGGGCCGCCGCCGGCATCGCCTGCAGGTACTGCGACGGCCCGCCGCGCTCGAGCGGGCGCACCGCGTGGCCGGGGCGGCCCTCGCGGGCGACCGCCACCTCCGGCGCGTCGCCGATCGGCCGGCCGAGGTCGGTGTACTTCTCGGAGTCGCCCTCGATGAGGCCGTCGTCGCCGATGACGGTGACCCGCGCGCCGACGACCATCGCCAGCCTCGGCGCCAGCCGGTCGGGCTGCCCGGCCCCCTCGATCCAGCGGACGACGCCGCGCGCCTGATCGCGCAGGCGCGCGTCGAGGTCGGCGCGCAGCGACTGGCCGAGCGTCTGATCGAGCAGCGCGAAGGTCGCGATCGCCACCGCGACCACGACCCCCACGAACCCGGCGAGCAACCGGGTCCGGATCGACAGGGTCACGGCGCGGCCGGATCCACGCGGCGGGCGCGGTAGCCGAAACCGTGGACGGTCTCGATCATGTCGGCGGCGTCGCCGAGGCTGGCGCGCAGGCGGCGCACGTGGACGTCGACGGTGCGGGTCGACACCTGGCCGTGGATGTCCCAGACCTCGGCCAGGAGATCCTCGCGCGAGAAGACCTTGCCGGGGGACGCCGCCAGCGTGACGAGGAGCTTGTACTCGAGCGGTCGCAGCACCAGCCGGTTGTCGCCTGCCGTGACCTCGCACGCCACCGGATCGATCGTCAGCGGGCCGAGCCGGACGATCGCGGTCGGGGTCGCCGTGAGCTGGCGCTGCTTGCGCTCGGCGATGCGGCTGGCCAGCGCGGCGACCCGCAGGATGACCTCGCGGACGACGAACGGCTTGACCACGTAGTCGTCGGCGCCGACCTCGAGGCCGGTGATGCGGTCGTCGGGATCGCTGCGGGCGGTCAGCATGAGCACGCCGAGGTCGGCGGTCTCGGCCAGCGCGCGCAGGCGCCGGCAGACCTCGAAGCCGGTCATGTCGGGCAGCATGACGTCGAGGACGATCACGACCGGCTGCTCGGCGCGCGCGCGGGCGAGCGCGTCGAGGCCGCGCTCGACGTGGGTGACCTGGTAGCCGGCCTGCTCGAGGTTGAAGGCCACCAGCCGCGCGACGTCGGGCTCGTCCTCGACCAGCAGGACCCGCTTGGCCATCCGATCCATGGTAGCGCACGCCGCCCGGGCGGCGACGGAGCCGAGGTTACGCCCCTGTAACCTGTCATCGCGCTGTCATGGCGGGGCGCGCGGCGGCCGGGCTACCCTGGCGCCATGTGGAGCCCGCGCCGGCCGACCTCGCCCGCCCACGCGCTCGTGGCGCTCGTCGCGCTGGCCGCCTTCTGCGTGGCGCCGGCCGCCGGGTGCCGGCGCCACGCCCGCGGGACGGTGCGGATCGCGGCGGCGGCGGACCTCGGCGCGGCGTTCGAGGAGCTCGGCAAGAAGTTCACCGCGCACACCGGGCTGAAGCCGGTCTTCACCTTCGGCTCGTCGGGGTTGCTGGCCAAGCAGCTCGCCGAGGGCGCGCCGTACCAGGTGTTCGCGGCCGCCAACCAGAGCTACATCGACGACCTGGTGGCGAAGGGCCGCTGCGACGGCGGGACCCGGCGCATCTACGCGCGCGGCCGGCTCGTCGTGTGGAGCAAGTGGGCGGCGATCGACAAGCTCGCCGACCTGACCGCGCCGGCGATCCAGAAGATCGCGATCGCGAACCCGGAGCACGCGCCGTACGGCGTCGCGGCGCAGCAGGCGCTGCGCGCGTCGGAGCTGTGGGACCAGGTGCAGGGCAAGATGGTCTACGCCGAGAACGTGCGGCAGGCGATGCAGTGGGCGCAGGACGGCCAGGCCGACGCGGCGATCGTCGCGATGTCGCTGGCGGTGGTGACCGAGGGCGGGCGCTCGCTGGTGGTGAACCCGGCCCTGCACGCGCCGCTCGACCAGGCGATCGCGCTGTGCGGCGACCCGCGGTCGGAGACCGACGGGGCCCGCTTCCTCGACGAGCTGGCGTCGCCGGAGGGCCGCGAGCTGATGGAGCGGTACGGCTTCATCCTGCCGCCCGAGCAGCGCTGACCCGCGCCGCGGACGCGCGCCCGGCGCCGGACGGCTGGTGTCGGGCGGCGAGGTGCGCCAAAGTCGATCGATGGAACGGACTTCGTGATCGACGCGGGGTCGATCGGTGCGCCGGTCCTGGCGGCGCTGGTCGGCGCCGGCCTCGTCGCCGGCGCGCTGAACACGCTGGCCGGCGGCGGCTCGCTCCTGCTCGTGCCCGCGCTGATGCTCACCGGGCTGTCGGCGACCGTGGCGAACGGCACGAGCCGCGTCGCGGTGCTCGCGCAGTGCGCGGCGAGCGTGACGAGCTTCGCGCGCAAGGGCCGGCTGCCGTGGCGCGCGGCGCGCTCGGCGGTGCCGCCGGTGCTCGTCGGCGCGGCGGTCGGGGCCGCGATCGCGACGCAGGTGTCGAACCGCGTCTTCGAGCCGCTGCTGCTGGTGACGCTGGCGGTGATGGCGCTCGCGCTGCTCGTCAGCCCGGCGCGCTTCATGGCGCCGCCCGGCGCCACGCCGCGGGCGCCGACCACCTGGTGGGCGGTGCTGGCGCTGTTCGCCGCCGGCATCTACGGCGGCGTGCTGCAGGCGGGCGCCGGGCTGGTCTTCCTCGCCATCTTCGCCGGCGGGCTGCGCTACGACCTCGTCGAGGCGAACGCGCTCAAGGGGCTCGTGATGCTCCTCTACATCACCGGGACCGTGGGGGTCTTCGCGACCGCGCACGAGATCATGTGGGTGCCGGCG
>DASZXE010000047.1:0-5277 GCA_035546475.1 Kofleriaceae bacterium | reverse complement strand
GCAGGCGAGCGCCGGCGTGCCGACGGTGGCGCTGTCGGGCGAGGCGCGGGCCGCGGGCACCGGCGCCGCGGCGGGCGTCGGCGTGGCCGCCGGCACCGGCCCGGCGGTGGCTCCCGGCGTCACGCCGGGCATGACCCCGTCGCGGCTGGTCGAGGGCGAGCGGCGGCCGATCACGGCCCTCTGCTGCTCCCTGGTCCCGGCCGCCGGCGTCGAGCTCGACGACCTCGACGACCTGACCCACCTGCAGCAGGAGATCTGCGGCGAGGTCGCCGAGCAGTTCCGCGGCCAGCTCGTCGGCGGCCTCGGCCACCAGGTGCTGATCGAGTTCGGCTACCCGGTCGCGCGCGAGGACGACGCGGTGCGCGCCGCCCGCGCCGCGCTGGCGATCCGCGACGCGGTCGTCACCCGCAACGCCACGCGTCCGGCTGGCGGACGACTCGACATCCGCATCGGCATCCACACCGGCATCATCTCGTACGGCCCGGCCGAGGCGCACCGGCGCATCTCCGGCCAGGTGGTCGGCCTGACGCCGATGATCGCGAGCCAGATCAACGGCAAGGCCCCGCGCGGCGCGATCCTCGCCAGCGGCGCCACCGCGCAGCTCCTGCGCGCCCACTTCACGCTGTCGTCGGTCGGCAACGAGGCGATCGACGGCGTCGCGCGGCAGATGGAGCTGTTCTCCCTCGACGCCGAGCGGCCGGCGGTCACCGGCGGCCACACCGCCGAGGGCCCGCCGGCGCTGCCGCTGGTCGGCCGCGAGCGCGAGATGGAGATGCTGCTCGATCGGTGGCGGCAGGTGGTCGCCGGCACCGGCCAGAGCGTGCTGGTCACCGGCGAGGCCGGCATCGGCAAGTCGCGCCTCGCCGCCGGGCTCGGCGAGCGGGTCGGCGCGTCGTCGCACACCTGGCTCGAGGCCCGCTGCACCGTCGAGACGCGCAACCGCGCGCTGCACCCGATCGTCGAGATGCTCGAGCGGGTGTTCGGCCTCGGCGACGTCGAGCCGGCCGCGCGCCTCGACCGGCTCGAGGCGGCGCTGCTCGCGATCGGCTTCCGCCCCGCCGAGGTCGTGCCGCTGTTCGCGCCGCTGTTCGCGCTCGAGGTCGGCAGCCGCTACCCCGCGCTCGACCTGTCGCCGCAGCGCCGCCGCGAGCTGACGCAGGAGGCGTTCCTGTCGATGCTCGTCGAGCAGAGCGTCGACACGCCGGTCGTCCTCTTCGTCGAGGACCTCCACTGGGCCGACCCGGCGACCCTCGACCTGCTCGGCGCGCTGGTGGCCGCCGCGTCGTCGGGGCGCATCCTCGCGATGTTCAGCGCGCGGCCGGAGTTCACGCCGCCGTGGCCGACGTCGGGGATGCTGCAGCTCCAGCTCGCGCGGCTCGCCCGGCCGCAGGTCGAGGCGATCGTCGGCCTGCTCACCGACGGGCGCGCGCTGCCCGCCGGCGTGCTCGACCAGATGGTCAACCGCACCGACGGCGTCCCGCTGTTCGTCGAGGAGCTGACCCGCATGGTCGTCGAGTCGGGCGCGCTCACCGCCCGCGGCGACCACTTCGAGCTCACCGGCACGCTGTCGGAGGTCGCGATCCCGACGACGTTGCGCGCGTCGCTCATGGCGCGCCTCGACCGGCTCGGCCGCGCGAAGGAGACCGCGCAGCTCGCGTCGGCGATCGGCCGCGAGTTCGAGCTGCCGCTCCTGGTCGCGGTCAGCGGCCTCGAGGCGGCGCAGGTGCAGGAGGACCTCGACAAGCTGGTCGCCGCCGACCTCGTGCAGCACAAGCGGCGCCTGCGCAACCCGAGCTGGCTGTTCCGCCACGCGCTCATCCGCGACACCGCGCACGAGTCGATGCTGAAGCGCGTGCAGCACCGGGTGCACGCCCGCATCGCCGAGGTGCTCGAGCAGCAGTTCCCCGACGTCGCGGCGAGCCGGCCCGAGCTGCTCGCGCTCCACCACGCGGCCGCCGACCAGAAGGCGCAGGCGATCGGCTACGCGCAGAAGGCGGCGATGGCGGCGCTCATCGGCGCGTCGTACCCGTTCGCCATCCGCCACGCCCGCGAGGCGATCGGCTGGATCGACGCCGCGTTCCCCGGCCCCGAGCACGCGCGCACCCGCGCCGAGATGGAGCTCGGCTTCAACGCGATCATCATGCCGTCGCTGATGTCGACGCGCGGCTGGCGCGACGAGGAGCTGGAGGCGGCGATCGAGCGGTCGCGCGTGCTGTCCGACGAGCTCGGCGACAACCCGTTCACCGGCCCGGTGCTGTGGGCGATGATGCTGTTCGCCCACCTCGGCGGCCGCGAGCGCGCGCGCGCCCGCGAGCTGTCGGAGCGGTTCCTCGCCCACGCCCGGCAGACCGGCGACAGGAGCGAGGAGGTGATGGCGCTCGCCGCCATCGGCCACACCCGCTGGATCGACGGCGACTACACGATCGCCTCCGCGCACTGGGATCAGGTGCTGGCCGCCTACGACCCGGCGGTGCACGGCGGCCACGCCTACGTCTACGGCCACGACTCGCGGATCTGGGACGGCATCTCGTACGCCGAGGCGCTCTGGTTCATGGGCCAGCCGGCGCGCAGCCTGAAGCTGGCCAAGGACACCATCGGCTGGGCCAAGCAGCTCAACCACGCCAGCTCGCTCGCGATCGCCTACATCTTCTACATCCTCCTGCTGCACGACCGCGGCGAGCGGGCGGCGATCGAGGAGCCGTGGAAGGCGCTGCTCGAGCTGTCGGAGCGCCACGGCCTGCCGGTCCACGTCGCGTACGCCGGCGTGGTGCGGAGCTGGGCGATCGGCGACCTGCCGGCGGCCAAGCAGCACCTGGCGCTGCTCGAGATGACCGGCACCGAGCTCGGCCTGTCGTTCTACCGCTCGGTCACCGCCGAGGCGGAGGCGGAGCAGGGGCAGGTCGACGCGGCGCTCGCGCGGGTCGACGACTGCCGGCGGCGCGCCGAGGAGGTCGCCGAGCTCTACTACCTGCCGGAGCTCCTGCGGCTGCAGGGCCGCTTCACGCTGGCGAAGGACGCCGGCGCGGCCGAGGCGGCCGAGGCGCTGTTCCGGCGCGGCCTCGAGGTGGCGGCGGCGCAGGAGACGCACATGCACGCGCTGCGCTGCGCGGTCGAGCTGGCGCGGCTCCTCGAGGCGCGCGGCGATCGCGCCGGCGCGCGCGACGTGCTGGCGCCGCGGCTCGCCCCGTTCACGGCTTCCGGTGAAGGCTTCGAGACGGCCCCCCTGGCCGAGGCCCGGGACCTGCTCGCGAGCCTGACCTGATCGCGGAGACAGCAACCAGGCGGGCCGCGGCCCGCCGAAGAAGAGGAGCGGACATGCCGGACACGAACATTCCCGAGGGCGCGGTGGAGACGATGACCCAGGCGGTGGCGGCGTCGCAGGAGGACCCGATCTCGGGCCTCGACACGACGATCAAGTGGCAGATGGTCTGGCTCGAGGCGATCGCGCTCGCGTGGCGCGACCCGGAGTTCAAGGCCGAGCTGATCAAGGACCCGCGCAAGACGCTGCGCGCCCACTTCCTGTTCGACCTCGGCCCGTACGTGAAGCTGACCGTGCGCGAGGCGACCCCGCCGGCGGGCAACAACGCCCGCGGCACCCGCATCGAGCAGGTCTTCAACGGCTGGGATCCGGCGAGCGACCCGCTGACGAGCGAGATGATCATGGCCCTGCCGCCGGCGCCCGCCGTCGAGGACCAGGCGGTCGCGCTGTCGTTCTACAACGCCAGCGGCCGCGCCTACCCGTTCACCTGCTGCTGAGGACCTGCGCGCGGCGAAGGTCCGGATCCGGGAACGGAGCGTCAGCGAGGTTCCTCTGCCGGGACCTGCGCCGCTCGGGGCGCTTTTCCCGCGGCTTCGCGGCTCCGCCGACTATCGCGCCGGCAGGCCGTAGAAGCGGCGCGGGTTCGTCTCGGCGATCGCCGCGACGACCGCCGGCGGCAGGTCGGGTCGGGACGTGAAGCGGGCGACGACGTCGGCCTCGTGATCGAGGTGCGGCGCGTCGCTGCCGAACAGGACGCAGCCGGCGCCGATCCGCTCGACCGTCGCCGGCAGGTCGGGCTCGCCCGGCTCGAGCGCGACGAAGCCCTGGCGGCGGAAGTAGGCCGACGGCGGCTGGCGCACCTGGTCGCCGACCTCGCCGGCGAGCTGCGCGTACTCCTCGTCGAGCCGCCACAGCCAGTACGGCAGCCAGCCGCAGCCGGCCTCGAGGAAGCCGACGCGCAGGGTCGGGTGGCGCTCGAGGACGCCGCCCTCGACGAGGTCGAGGAGCGCCATCATCTGCTCCATCGGGTGCGAGCAGGCGTGCTGCGCGAAGCGGGTCGCGAAGCGATCGGCGCCGGCGGTCGGCACGCGCGCGTGGCTGCCCTCGTGGAAGGCGACCGCGAGGCCGCGCGCGGCGCAGGCGGCCCAGAACGGCTCGTGGGCGGGGTCGGCGAGGCGGCGGCCGGCGACGACGTTGGGGCGCAGCACGACCGCGCGCCAGCCGAAGCCGGCGATCCGCTCGAGCTCGGCCTGCATCGCCGCCGGATCGTGGCGCGACACCGCGCCGACGCCGTGCAGGCGGGCCGGCTCGCGCGCGCAGTAGGCGTGCAGCCACGAGTTGTAGGCGTGGGCGAACGCGGCGGCGCGCGCCGGCTCCATGCCGTCGACGGCGAGCAGGTAGTGGGCGTAGGTCGGGAACAGGAACGCGAGGTCGACGCCGGCCGCGTCCATCGCGGCGAGCTGGCCGTCGGCGCGGGTGGCGGCCTCGAGCTGCGCCGCGCGCGCGAAGGTGAGGCGCGCGATCTCGCGCTGCGCGCGCTCGGAGTAGCCGCGCTGGAGCAGCTCGCCGTCGAGCATCGGCACCGGCGGCAAGGGTTCGAGGCCGAGCGGGCCGAGGCGGGCCAGCCGCGCGCGCAACGGCTCGCGGGCCGCCTGATCGACGAGCACCGGCGCGCCCTCGCGGAAGGCGTCGGGCAGGTGCTCGCGCCACATCGCGATCGGCTCGATGACGTGGCGATCGCAGTCGATGATCACGCGGCCCTCGCAGCGCGGCGGCGGCCCGCGGTCACAGCCACAGCGGCACCGGGTTGAGCTGCTCCTCGGCGAGCGGCGCGGCGCGGCGACCGAGCGCGACCGGGACGTCGTAGAGCCGCCCCGGGCCGAGGCGCGGCCAGAAGTGGCGCAGACCGGGGACGAGCACCTTCACCGCCGACAGCGCGAGGTCCGGCCGGGTCTGATCGAGGACGAGCACCTCGAGATCGCGGGCCGCGGCGCGCGCCACGCACGCGCGGACGTCGT
>DASZXE010000046.1:0-3172 GCA_035546475.1 Kofleriaceae bacterium | reverse complement strand
GGGCGGGGGGCTGCCGTCGTCGACGCCGTCGTCGGGCGGCTGCTCGGCGTGGCGGTAGACGAGCGACATCGGCGAGCCCTTGCGGCCGCGCGACTGCTCGCCGCGGTCCTTGGGGTCGATGCCGAGCGGGACCTCCCACGGGATCTCGAGGTTCGGATAGCCGCCGGCCACCTCGTACATGTAGCGGGCCCACAGCGGGACGACCGTCATGTACGCGGCGTCCTGCTTGCCGAGCTCGCGGACGCGCTTGTCGTCGCCGAGCCACGCGCTTCGCCCATCGCCGCCTCCGCCGCACCGGCACCGGCAAGGTCGCCTATCGCCTGCGCCGGCCCTGGTTCACGGCCAGACCGAGCTCCTCCTCGAGCCTTTCGCCTTCCTCCGCCGCCTCGCCGCCCTCATCCCGCCGCCCCGCCAGCACCAGCTTCGTCACCACGGCGCCTTCGCGGCCCACGCCACCCTCCGCCGCGCCGTCACCGCATGGGTCCCGCGCCTCGCCGCTGCGCGCCCCGCGGCCGGCACCGCCGAGCCCCACGCCCACCCGCCACCGCCCCCCGCCTCGCCGCGCCCGCGCCAGCCCTCCCGGCTCCCTTGGGCCGAGCTCCTTCGCAGGCTCTTCCGCCAGGACCTCGAGGTTTGCCCCCGCTGCGCCGGCCCTGTCCGCGTGCTCGCCGCCATCCTCGACCCCGACGCCGTCGCCACCATCCTCGCCCACCTCGACCTCCCCACCACCTCCCCGTACGAATTCGTGCCGAAAACGGGCGCGGCTTTACGCCTGAGTAGACATGAAGCAAGGAAGTGCGGGTCGTGCCCTCCTGGTAGGGCTGCTGCTGGTCCCCGCGTGCGGCGCCGCCGTCCGCCCGGTGATGACGTCGCCCGAGCAGAAGATCTGGCTGGTCAAGGGTCAGGACGCGATCTATCGCTGTGCGGATGCCGGTGGCGTCGACGAGGCGCCCAAGCCGGTCTGCGTCCGCGCCACCGTCGTCGACAGGCCCGCCGAGTGAAGAGGGTCGCGCTCATCGCCGCCCTGCTCGCGGCGGGAGCGCCGTTCGCGAGGGCGGACGAGGCCGTGTCGCCGGCGGATCGCGACCGCGCACGGCGGGAGTTCGAGCGCGGGCAGGCCGCGTACGCCGCCGGCGACTATCGTACGGCGATCGAGGCGTACATCGCCGCGTACCGGCTGGCGCCATTCCCCGAGCTGGTCTTCGACATCGGTCAGGCGCAGCGGCTCGCTGGCCACGATGGCCGGGCGCTCGAGGCTTACCAGATGTACTTGCAAGAGGCGCCGACGGGCGCGCTGGCAGCGGAAGCTCGCGCTCACGTCCTCGAGCTCGAGAGCCGCGGCGTCGCGGCGAGCGACGACCTGCAACGGTCCTCGCACGGCGAGAGCTGGGCCGACCTCGCGACGAGCATCCACGATGCGCGCGACGCGAGCCGGGCGGAGGAGGCCGAGTTCGAGCGGACCCGGCAGCAGTACGTCGTCGGCCTGGTGGTGACGTCCTTCGAGGCCGATCACGATCAGTTCGGGGCAGTCGATGGACCGCAGGACGGCACCGGCGTTGCGGTGGCGGCCGGCATTCACCGGCGCCTCACCCGGCGGCTGACGGCGGAGCCTCGCGTCACGGCCGGCACGATCTTCGGTACCTCGTCTGCCACGACCGTGGTCAGAGCGGAGCTGCAGGGCGCGTTCCTGATCCAGGTCACATCGTGGCTCGAGCTCGGCCCGGCCGTCGGCATCGGTTGGTCGAACTGCGCCGAAGGAAGCACGTTCTACGACGACCATACGTCGAACGACTACTGGGGTTGCGTTGCCAAGCTGCTGGTGACGTCGGAGCTCGACGTGACCGCCTCGGTACGGCGCCGCTACGAGGTCGGCTTGCAGCTTCACCCGAGCGCTCTGGGCAACAACGATCGCCCGACGCAGCCGACGGTCTCCCTCGTGCTCGGTCTGCGTCGGTGAGGGTATCGCCATGACGTCGCCCGTACAGCGGCCGTTTCACCGCGCGAGGCCCGCGAGAGCATGATCTCCTCGACGACTCTCGAGCCGGGAGTTGTGCTGCTCGGCAAGTATCGCGTCGACCGCGTGCTGGGGGCCGGCGGCATGGGCATGGTCCTGCTCGCTCACCACCTCCAGCTCCAGCGCCCGGTGGCAATCAAGGTGCTCTTGCCCGCGATGGTCGCGCAGCGCGAGATCGTGCAGCGCTTCCTCCGCGAGGCGCAGGCGGCTTCGCGACTCACCAGCGAGCACGTGGCGCGCGTGCTCGACGTTGGCAGCCTGCCTGACGGGGCGCCTTACATGGTCCTGGAGTACCTGGACGGCACCGATCTCGCGCGAATCGGCCCGGGCACGCTGCCCACCGCCGTCATGATCGATCTCGTGTTGCAGGCCTGCGAGGCGCTGGCCGAGGCCCACGCGCTCGGCATCGTCCACCGCGACCTCAAGCCCGCCAACCTGTTCGTCACCCGCCGCGCCGACGGCGAACCGCAGCTCAAGCTCCTCGACTTCGGCATCTCGAAGACCGGCTCCGTCGCGGACGATCGCTTGACGTCGACGCACTCGGTGATGGGCACGCCATCGTACATGTCGCCCGAGCAGATGCGCGCCAGTCGCGAAGTCGACGCGCGGGCCGACGTGTGGTCCCTCGGGGCCGTCCTCTACGAGCTGTTCCAGGGCGCGCCGCCGTTCGAGGCGGAGACGTTCACCGCTCTGTGCCTGGCGGTCACGATGGACCCGCCGGCGCCGCTGACAGCCGCGATCCCGACACGGCTGCGGGACGCGGTCCTCCGCTGCCTCGAGAAGGCGCCCGCGTCGCGGTTCCAGTCGGTCGGCGAGCTGGCCGAAGCGCTCGCCCCGTTCGCCAGCTCGCCCGCGCGCGCAGCGATGTCGGTCGAGCGGATCGCGAGGACGCTGGCCAGCGCCCCGCCGGCCTTCCGAGCCACGGTTGGCTCGCGAGAGGCCTCGACGACCCTGCGAAACGCAGCCGGGGCGCGCACCGAACGCAACCGCGCCCGCGTGGAGACGACGCGTGGGCGTCGCGCCGGCGCAATCATCGCGGGCGTGGCCGTGGCGGCGGGCGTCGTCGCCGCGGCGGCGTGGCGGGTCGACCGCCACGCCGAAACCCGGCTCGGGGCGCCGGTCGGATCCGCGCCGGAGCCAGCGCCCCCCGAACGGGCG
>DASZXE010000045.1:0-1846 GCA_035546475.1 Kofleriaceae bacterium | reverse complement strand
GCGCGGAGCTGTTCGCGGGCGGTGTCGCCGACGAGGCGCGGGTGGCGCCGGGCGGAACCGCCGGCGCCCGCGACGGCGAGGGCGGTCGCGGCGGCGAGCGCAGCGCGCCGGCGGCGAGCATCCAGATCAAGCCGTGGTCGGCCGACACGCCGTACCTGACGCGGCTGCGCGCGAGCGACCAGCCGTACGCGGCCTACCTGCGCGAGCGCGGCGAGTTCGCGGCGAGCCCGGCCTTCTTCCTCGACTGCGGCGACTTCTTCCTCGCCCGCGGCGAGCGCGCGGTCGGCCTGCGCGTGCTGTCGAACCTGCTCGAGCTCGGGCTCGACGATCCGCCGCTGCTGCGCATGTACGCGTGGCGGCTGCAGGCGGCCGGCGAGCTCGACGGGGCGATCGCCGTCTTCGAGCGCGTGCGCCGGATGCGCGCCGACGAGCCGCAATCGCACCGCGACCTCGCGCTCGCGCTGGCCGAGCGGTGGGAGCGAGGCGGCCCGACCGGCGGCGGTGATGCCGCCGACGCGACGCGCGCGATGGAGCTGCTGTACGACGTCGTCGAGCGTGAGTGGGAGCGGTTCCCCGAGATCGAGCTGATCGCGCTCATGGAGCTGAACCGGCTGATCGCGCGCGCGGCCGACCGCGGCGTCGCGCGGCCCGACCGCATCGACGCGCGGCTCGTGCGGCTGCTCGATCTCGACCTGCGCATCAGCATGTCGTGGGACCTCGACCTCACCGACGTCGACCTGCACGTCTTCGAGCCGGACGGCGAGCACGCCTACTACGGGCACAACCAGACGACCGGCGGCGGCCTGGTGTCGCGCGACTTCCGCCAGGGCTACGGCCCCGAGGAGTACGTGCGCCGCCGTGCCACCGACGGCACGTACGTCGTCAAGGCGCACTACTACGGGTCGCACCAGCAGGACATCGCCGGCGCGTGCACCGTGATCGTCCACGTCATCACGAACTTCGCGCGGGCGAACGAGGAGCGGCAGGTGCTGACCCTGCGGCTCGACCGGCCGAGCGACCAGGTCGTCGTCGGCGAGGTGAAGTTCGCCGGGACCGGGGGCGGCGCCGGTGGCGCGCCGGGGGACTGGCGCCCGCGCTTCAAGCAGCTCCGCAAGGGGATGACGATGGACGAGATCGCCGCCGTGGTCGGCCAGCCGGCGCGCATCGAGGGCACCGGCGAGCTGGTGCTGGTCTACCAGCTCGGCGCCGACGTCGTGCAGGTCGTGGTCGCGCCGCGGCTGACCGCGGTCCGCCAGGTGCTCGACGGCGCGCTGCTCGACCTGGTCTGATCGGCCTTGCGCGGCGCGCGGCGCTGGCGCACGGTGCGGCCGTGCCCGAACAGCGCAACGACTCCGCGCGCGTGCCCCTGCCGGGCGAGCTGATCTCGTACCTGCCGCCGCGCATCTGGTACCTGACCTCCAACGGCAACGACATGTGGTGCCGCCGGCCGTACACCTTCTTCTTCTCGTCGGACGAGGCGGCGCGGGCGTTCGCCGAGGCGTCCGGCGTCGGCGAGCAGCTCTCGCCGATCGGCCTCGACAGCCAGCACCTGCTCGGCGAGGAGGTCATGGGGATGCTGCAGGCGATGGACGTCACCCGGATCTTCGTCGATCCGGAGATCGATCCGGCGACCGGCGACGTCCACGGCGCGATCCTCCGGCTCGAGGGCCATAACTGAAACCGCGGCCGGTGGGCGGTGTCCCACCGGGGTGCGCGCACCCCTCGCGGCCGCTGCGTTCGGCGTCGGGATGGCCGCGTGCGCGCCGACACGGGCGGCCCGGCCGGTCGCGCCGGCGCGGGTGCCGGTGCCGGTGCCGCTGGCGGTGGTCGGCGTGGCCGCGCAGGC
>DASZXE010000044.1:0-3254 GCA_035546475.1 Kofleriaceae bacterium | reverse complement strand
CCTCGTCACGCGGCGCCGACGCCGCGCGCGGGATCGACGAGCGCGGCGCGCCGATCGACGGCCGCGGGCCGCCGCGCGCACGCTCGAGCTCGCGCTCGAAGAGCTCCTCGTCGTCGTCGTCCTCGGGCGAGCCGTCCGCCGGCGCCAGGTCCGCCGCCGCGGCGTTCGCGGCGGCCGCCTCGAGGCGCGCGAGGTGCTCGCGGCGCGCGCGATCGGTGTCCTCGCGCTGCGCGTGCCAGGAGCCGCGCGCGCCGACGCTCTTGTCGAGCCCCACCAGCTCGCGCAGGTCGTTCAGCTCGGCCTGGGTCAGCTCGCGCGCGTCGCCGATGCGCAGGTCGTGGAACGTCAGGTTCGCGAACGCCACCCGTTGCAGCTTCTGCACCTGGTGGCCGAGCGCCTCGAGCATCCGGTGGATCTGGCGCGACTTGCCCTCGTACAGCGTGATCGCCAGCCACGTGTGGCGGCTCTCGCCGGGCAGCGGCTCGACCTCGGCCGGCATCGTCAGCGTGCCGTCGTCGAGCGTGACGCCCTCGCGCAGCCGCTCGAGCTCGCCGGCGCGCAGGCTGCCGCGGATCTTCACGTGATACGTCTTCGCGACGTGCGAGCCGGGCGCGAGCAGCTTGGCCGCCAGCTCGCCGTCGTTGGTGAGCAGGAGGACGCCTTCGCTGTAGTAGTCGAGGCGGCCGACCGGCGCGACCTTGACCGGCAGGTTCGGCAGGTAGTCCATCACCGTCACGCGGTCGCGATCGTCGGTGACCGCGGTGATGCAGCCCTTCGGCTTGTTGAAGACGATGTAGAAGCGCTCCTGCGCGGCGACGGCCTCGCCGTCGACCTGCACGTTGGCGGCCTCGGGATCGATCTTGGTGCCGAGCTCGGTCACGACGACACCGTCGACGGTGACGCGGCCGGCGGTGATCAGCTCCTCGGCCTTGCGGCGGGCGGCGACGCCAGCCTGGGCGAGGAACCGCTGGAGACGCATCGGTGCGCTCATGCTGCCCCTTCGTCGCCGGATACAGCGGCGTCTGCGTGGTGGTCCGCCGCCTCGGCGACGGCGTCTGGTGCTGCGTGCGGCTCGCCTTCCGGCTCCGCGACCGCTTCAGGCTCGGTGGCGGCCTCGGGCTCACCTTCCGCTTCGGCAGCGGCCGCGGGCTCGCCTTCCGCTTCGGCGGCGGGCTCGCCTTCCGCTTCGGCGGCGGGCTCTGCGTCCGGTGCCGCGTCGGCCTCGGATCCAGTGTCGCTCGCGGTGGCGGCTTCCGCCTCCGGCTCGCCGACGGCCTCGGGGACGCTCGCGGCTTCCGCGGTCGCGGGCTCGCCCTCCGGCTCGGCCACCGCCTCGGGGCCCGCTTCCGCCTGCGGCTCGGCTGCAGCCTCGGCGCCGGCTGCATCGGCCACGCCTGCGTCGGCGGCGGGCGTCTCGACCGGTGCCGCCGGCGGGGGCAGCGGCTCGCCGCCGAGCTTCGCGACCATGCTGCGGCTCTCGGGCGTCAGCTCGCTGTACTCGCGCAGGGTCGGCAGCTCGCGCAGCTCGCTCAGGCTGAAGAAGTCGAGGAACTCCTTCGTCGTGCCGTACAGCAGCGGGCGCCCGACCTCCTCGCGCTTGCCGAGGATGCGGATCAGCGACCGATCGAGCAGCAGCTTGAGCGTCGCGCCCGAGTCGACGCCGCGGATCTGATCGATCTCCGGCCGCGTGATCGGCTGCCGGTAGGCGACGATCGCCAGCGTCTCGAGCTGCGCGCGCGACAGCCGCACGGGCCGCCCGGCGATGAGCTGCTGCACCCAGCTCGAGAACGGCGCGGCGGTGCGGAACGAGTAGCCGCCCGACACCGCGGACAGGACGATGCCGGTGCCCGCGTGCTCGGCCTGGAGCTGCTCGAGCGCCGTCTGGATGCGCCGCGTGTCGGACACCCGCGTGAGCTGCCGCAGGCGCGCGATCGTCAGCGGCTTGTCGCTGGCGAACACGAGCGCCTCGATGAGCGACTTGAACGTCGCCTCGTCGAGGCCGGCGGCCTGCGGGCGCGTCGCATCGGCGGCCTCGGCCTCCTCGTCCTCGACGTCGACCTCCCCTGCCTCGCCACCGTCGCCGGCGTCCGCGTCGGCGACCCTCGCCGCCACATCGCCGCCGGCCGGCTCGCCCGCGTGCGCGACCTCGCCGCTCTCGACGCCGTCGCTGTCGCTCGCGTCGGCGGCCTCGCTGTCGCTCGCGCCGGCCGCCTCGCCGTCGCTCGCCTCGGCGGCCTCGCCGTCGCTCGCGTCCGCGGCCTCGCCGTCGCTCGCGTCGGCCGCCCGGACCTCGGCACCTTCGTTCGCCGCGGCGGCTTCCTCGGCTGCGGCGGCCTCGTGCGCGCCACCCGCGTCGCGCGCGTCGGCTGCACCCGCGCCGTCCTCGCCGGCAGCCGCGTCGCCTTGCTCGGCCTCCGCGCTCGCGCCGTCCTCCGCGTCGCGCGCCTCGGCCTCGGCGTCCGCCTGCGGGGCATCCTCGGCGGTCGCCTCGCCGGCCGCGGGGTCGTCGTCGCCGATCTCGATGCCCGCCTGGGCGGCCACCTGCTCCAGGGCGGCTCGCTCCGCGCGGCCTCGGGCTTTGTGCTTCTTGCGCATGCGGCTCACGGGACCGCACGCTCTTAGCAGAACCGGGCGGGGAGCGAAACCCCGGCGGCACCTTGCCGCGCGGCGGGAGGGGCGCGCGACCTGATACTGTGTGGGCGTGAAGCTCGCCGGTGACCACCTCTTCGAGGCCTCGCCGCAGGAGGTGTGGGACGCGCTGTTCGACCCCGAGGTGCTCGCCGCCGCGATGCCCGGCTGCGAGAAGCTCGAGCTGGTCGACGGCGTCTTCCACGGCGACCTGCAGGTGAAGGTCGGCCCGATCAGCGGCAAGTTCTCCGGCAAGGTGCAGCTCGCGGATCAGGATCCGCCGCACCGCTACCGGATGATCGTCGACGGCAAGGGGCCGCACGGGTTCGTCAAGGCGAACGCGACGATCGAGCTCGCGGCCGAGGGCGACGGGACGCGCATGCGCTACGACGCCGACGCGCAGGTCGGCGGCAAGATCGCGACCGTCGGCCAGCGCCTCGTCGAGACGTCGGCGAAGGCGATCACCAAGGCGAGCCTCGAGGGCCTGCACGAGAACATCAACATCCGCGCCGCCGCCCACCGCGCGGCAGCCGCACTCGCGCCGCCCGCACTCGCGCCGCCCGCACTCGAACGGGCTGTCGCGCCCGCAGCGGTTGCCGCGCCTGCTGCGCGCGAACCAGCCCCCG
>DASZXE010000043.1:0-13254 GCA_035546475.1 Kofleriaceae bacterium | reverse complement strand
GGCGGCCCCCCGCCCATGCCCGGCATCGCCGGCGCCCCGCCGCCACCGGGCATGCCCGGCGGCGCTCCGAAGGGCATGGCCGGCGCCCCGCCGCTCGAGGCCAAGGTCGACGGCGGCACGCCGCCCCCGGGCATTCCCGGCGGAGCCCCGAACGAGCCCGGCATCGGCGGCGGACTGCCCATGCCGCCCAGCCCGCCACCCGGCATGGCCGGCATGGCCGGCATGGGAGGCGGCGACGCGGGCATCGGCGGCACCGCCTGGTGCGGCGGGATCAGCGGCCCGTCCTCGACGTACCGGATCCACATCGAGCCGCACTGCACCACGTCGTTGTGGTTGAGCTGCTGCTTCTGGATGCGGTTGTTGTTGATGAGCGTGCCGTTCGCGGATCCGAGATCCTCGATGACGAAGCGGCCGTTCTCCATGCGCACCTGCGAGTGCTTGCGGGAGACCATGCCGTCGTCGGTCCGGATCGCGCACTCGAGCGCGCGCCCGATGAACAACGTGTCGTTGGGGTTCAGATCCACCGCACCATCACGCCCCTGACTGTCGCGGTACAGAAGTCGTCCGCCCATGGAGGTGCCATCCTAGCCCGCGTCGGGAGCGGGCGCCATCGGCTGCTTCGGGCAACCGGTTCGTCGATCGACTCGAGAAACGACGGTCAGAAGACCGACTTGAACTTGAGGACGCTCTTGCCCATCAGGATCAGGTCGCCGTCCATCAGCTCCTGCTTCGTGATCTTGATGTCGTTGACGTGCGTGCCGTTGGACGAGTTGTTGTCGGAGATCGTGTAGCCGTCGGGCGACATGACGATGATCGCGTGATCGCCGGAGACCAGCGCGTCGCCGTCGACCACCACGTCCGACTCCGGGTTCTTGCCGATGCGCGTCACGCCCTGCTTCAGCTTGACGACCTTCAGGTAGCGCGGACCCGCGCTCATGTAGACAACCCACGCCGTCATCGGGAAGGTCTCGTCGCTGCCGGCGCTGATGAACATCGTCTTGGCCGGCTTCGCCGGCATCGGGCTCGGACCGCCCGGCGCGCCCGGCATCCCCGGGACGCCCGGCTGACCCGGCGCACCCGGCATCCCCGGCCGGGCGGGGCCCCCCGGCTGCCCCGGCACGCCCGGCTGGCCCGCCACGCCCGGCCCCGGCATCGCCGCCGGCTTCTTGCGCATCGACACCGCGGCCACGCCGACGCCCCCGACGCCGACGACGCCGAGCAGCACCCACAGCCACGTCTTGCCGCCCTTGGTCGCCGGGCTCCACTTCGGCTCGAGCGTCACCGGCACCTCGACGGTGTCGGCGCCGTCGACCTTCAGCATGACCGGGTGCTCCTTGCCGTCCCAGGTCAGGCCGCCGCCGGTCTTCTTGTCGTAGCCGGGGAACACCAGGTAGAAGCGGTCGCCGAGCGCGCCGGTGAGCTGCTCGGCGGTGTCGTTGAACGTGTTCGGCCGCGTGCCGGCGCGCGTGTTGCCGCCGGCCAGCGTGCTCATGTCCTGCGCCGCGGCCTTCTTGATCTGGCGCCACTTGTTGTCGTCGGAGGAGAACTTGTCCTCGGCCGCCGAGTAGGCCGCCATCGCCGCCGCCGACGGCGGGATCTCCTTGCCCTTGGGGCCGACGGTCGCCTGCGGCTCGTCGGGGCGGACCGGCGCGCCGAGCGCGGGCAGGTCGACCTGCACCACCATCGTCACGACGACGACCTTCTTCGCGGCGAGCTTCTTGCCGACGTCGCGGATCGGCCCCGACGCCGCCGTCGAGCCGTCGCCGTCGATGCCGTCGCCCATCACGACCAGCGCCTTGCGCGGCGTCTTCATCGCGTCGAGCTGCACCATCGCCGCGTTGAGCGCGCCGGCCAGATCGCGGCCCGCCTTCGGCTGCGCCGGCTCCTTCGGCTCGATCTTCACGTCGGCGATCGCCGACAGCGGCCCCGCCGGCAGCCGGATGTCCGGCTGCGCGCCGTACATCATGACCATGCCCTGCGAGCCCTGCGGCCCGGCGGTCGCGAGCTCGGCGACGCCGGCCTGCAGCGCCGCCTGCACGTCCTTGGCGCCGAGGTAGTTCGCGTCGCCGTAGACGAGGACGACGACGCCGACCGGCTCGTCGCCCTCCATGTAGCTGATGATCTTGCTCGCCTTCACCGACAGCTTGCGCGAGTCGGTCTGCCGCAGCGTGTACAGCTCGGGCTTGTCGAGCGCCGGCGCGCCGATCACGGTGACGGTGACGGTCGGCGCCGGGTGCTTGTCAGTGGGCGTCGGATCGGTCGCCGCGGTCTTGTAGAGGAGCTGGGGCGCGGCGCTCGCACGATTCGCGCCCGCGGCCAGGGAGACGAAGCACAGGGCGAGCACGGCCGCCGCGGGACCCCACCCGCGCGGCCGACGGATCGACGCATCGGACATGCCGCGCATCGTACCAGGATGTGACGTCGCCGTCGGCGGGGGCCGCGCCAAAGATCGCCGCCAATCGACGCCCGCTGCGGCTGCCGGCGGCGCCGGCGCTCGAGCGCGACGAGCTAGGCTCGCCGGAAGATCAGCTCGCTGTTGCCGACCCGGATCACGTCGCCTTCCTCCAGCGTCTTCTTCGGCATGCGGTGGCCGTTGACGTAGATGCCGTTGGTCGAGCCGAGGTCGGCCAGCTCGTACAGCCCGTCCATGCCGCGCCGGATGCCGGCGTGCTTGCGCGACACCGCCGGATCGGCGAGCACGATCGTGTTGCCGACCACCGAGCCGACGGTGGTGACGTCGCTCGACAGATCGACGGAGTGCCCCGCCAGCGGCCCGAGGATGAAGTCGAGCCGCGCGACCGGCGCCCAGCCACAGAACATGCAGCGCTGCCACGACGGCAGCATCGCCTGCTGGCAGCGCGGGCACCGCCGCTGCTCGGCCGCCTTCTTGCGGGTGATGACCCACAACAGGACCACCGCGGCCACCACCGACACGATCACGATGATGACCAGGACCGCGGTGGCCATGGGATCCTCGAGGCGCTCGAGCCCGGCCTAGCCGAGGCCGACGATCGTCTTGAACTTCACGCTCGTCTTGCCGAACATGATCATGTCGTTGTCGACGAGCTCGTGCTTGCCGGCCAGCCGCTTCTCGTTGATGAACGTGCCGTTGGTGGCGTTGTTGTCCGACAGCGTGAAGCCGTTCGGCGTCATCACCACGTGCGCGTGGTCCGCGCTCATGAACGCATCGTCGAACACGATGTGCGCGCCCTGGACGTTGCCGATCCTCGTCACGCCGGCGAGCAGCTTGAACGTCTTGAACGCCTGCGGGCCGTTGATCGGCACCAGCCAACCGACGACGGGGATGCCGTCGCCGGTCGACAGGTTGATCGCCATCGTCTTGTTCGACATCGCCGGCGCCGGGACGAGCGGCGACGGCGCGGGGGCCGGTCCCGGCGGCGGGGCCTGCACCATCGGCGGCGGCGCCGGCTGCTCCTTCTTGCCGCCGAGCAGGAGGACGCCGGCGACGATCGCGAGCAGGCCGCCCGGGATCGCCAGCCACAGCCACCACAGACTCTTCTTCGGCGTGCTGCCGTACTTCGGGACCATCAGCAGCGTGCGCGGATCGAGCTCGTCCTCGCCCTTCTTGAGGACGATCTCGTGCTCCTTCTCGTCCCACGTGAAGCCCGACTTCACGTGCGTCTTCGGATCGACGACCAGGCCGGGGAAGTAGAGCCAGTAGCGGTTGTTGATGTCGTTGGTGACGATGCCGGCGATCGCGGTCTGCAGCTCCTTGGCGTCCTTGACCGCGCGCGCCTTGCCGAGCGTCTTCAGGTTGGCGAAGCCCTGATCGCGCACGTTCTTGGCGTCGCCGATGAACTCGTTCGACGACTGCAAGGACAGCGGATAGACGTCGACGTGGTCCTTGTCGAGGTCGGCCTTGAGCGCGCGGAAGTCGTCGGCCTGCGCCGACGGATCGACGCCGTCCGAGATGAGGAAGAGCACCTTGCGGGTCGCCGGCGTGCGGGCGAGCTGGCCCTGCGCCTCGCGGAGGCCGATCATCAGGTCGCGGGTGACGTTGCCCTTCTGCCGGTCCTGTTCGCCGAGCTTGTCGCCGGTCAGGTCGGTGAGCGGGCCCATCGGCTGCCGGGTGTCGACGCCGGTGCTGTAGACGAGCAAGGCACCCTTCGAGCCGGGCGGGCCCGCGTGCGAGATCGTCGTCGGGATCTCGTTCTCGTCCTGCGGCGCGTCGAGCGCCATCTTGATGACGTCGTAGACGCCCGGCGTGATGGCGACGATCGTGACCGGGCAGGTGTCGCAGTCGGGCTTCGGCTGCTCCTTGTACTTGTCGTTGCCGAAGTAGTACTCGTGGCCCTCGATCAGGATGACGACCGCCAGGGTCTCGGCCGACTTGTGGTACGGGACCACCTTGAACGGCTTGACCGCGCCCAGCGGCGGCTTGGCGTCGTTCTGCTTGAGCGTGTAGTTCGTCAGCTCTTCCGGCTTGGGCGCCACCTCGCCAACGACCTTCACCTTGATCGACGGCGGCGGGTTCTTGTTCTTCTCGTTGGGCTCGGGCGGCACCGCCTCCGCCGTCCAGGTCAGATCCTGGGCGTGCGCGACGTGCACGCGGCCCGCGAGGCCGGCGGTGACGACAGCAACCGCGGCGACGAGCGTCGCCGCACGAGAGAACCGCGTGCGCATCATAGGCTCTTGAACCTGCAGAGGCACTGGCCGAACTTGACCAGGTCGTTGTCGACCAGCTCCTGCTTCTCGACCCGCTTGTCGTTGACGTACGTGCCGTTCGTCGACTGCAGGTCCTTGAGCATCCAGCAACCGGCCTCGACCTTGATCTCGGCGTGCTTCGACGAGATGAACTGGCCCTGGCCGAGCACGAGGTTGCACTGGCCCGGATCGGTGCCGATCGTCGTCTGCGAGCCGAGCGTGTAGAGCTCGCCGCGCTGCGCGCCGGCGAGCGGCACGAGCCAGCCGATCATCTGCATGCCGCTCGCGGAGACGCCGGCCGGGCCCGCGCTGCTGCCGCCCATCGCGACGCCGCCGCCGACCATGAAGGCCTGCGTCTTCATCGGGACCTTGGCCTTGGCCGCGGCTGCCGCTTGCTCCTGCGCCGCCTGCGCGCAGTACGGGCACTGGAACCAGTTCCGGTCCAGTTGCTTCTGGCACTGGGTGCAGAACTTCTTGGTCCAGAACCACATCCCCTTGGTGATGATCGGGGGATTCGGGTTGATCGGACCTCCCGGTGCTGCGCCCGGGGCGCCCGGGGCTCCCGGTGCGCCTGGCATTCCCGGTACGCCCGGCATTCCTGGCATTCCTGGCTGCATGAACCCTTGTGCTCCTGCCACTTGTTGTTGAGCTCCGGCGGTGGCGCCCTGCACCTGACCGGCCGCGGCCTGTCCCTGCCCCACGAACTTCTGCCCCTGCCCCATCATCTGCTGACCCTGGTTGCCCAGGTTCTTGAACCGGGCCATGTCGGTCTGGACTGACCCCTTCATCATCTTGACGCCGGTGAACTTGTTGCGGATCGCCCGGAACGGCGCGAACAGTGGGTCGAGTTTCTGCCAGAACATGATGGCCTAGGGGTGTGGGGTGACGCGCCGCAGGGACGGGGCCCCGCCCGTCACGTGCTCGCTATCCTAACACAGCGCAAAAGTGCGCGAGGGCGGATGAACATCGAACGCGCCTCGGGGGCCCGAAAATGCCGCGGGCCGCGCGATCGCGCAGCCCGCCGTGGCGCATCGGCCAGCGTCCCGCTCGGCGCCGGTGGGGCGCCGGTCCGAGGTTCACTTGGGCTGGTAGACCCAGATGTGGAACATGTTGACGTCGCGGCCGGCCGTCATCGCCACCATCTTGATGTTGAGCGTGGTGTCGGTGACCTGATCGGCCGGGATCATCGCCGGCCAGTTGCGCCAGCGGTGGACGCGGTCGGTGCCGTCGCACTTCACGACGCCGATCGCCTTGTTGTTGACCTGCAGCTCGAGCTCGTAGTCGCCGTAGACGTAGTCCATGCGGCGGAGCACGACGACCGGGCGGCCCGGCACGATGTTGAGGACCTTGAACTCCGAGTAGCCGCCGACGTGGGCGCGGCCGACGCCCTCGATGACGGTGCCGTCCGGGTACTTCAGCTTCTGGCGCGAGCGGTAGCTGTCGCGCGCGTCCTTGATGTTGAACGCGTGCTTCTGCTCGCTGTCGTTGTCGAGGATCTTGATCTCGTCGACGAGCACCCAGGTGAGGCCCTCGAGGTCCATCGAGTCCTTCGGGTACGGCATGACCTTGACGCTCTCCCAGTCGGCGAGCGCGGCGGCCTTCGGCGTGTCGGACTTCTTCTCCTCCTTGACCTCGACGAGCAGCTTCTCGCCGGCGATGGCGGCGCCGGCGATCTCGTTCGCCTTCGACGCGTACGCCATCATGTTGGTGAAGGCGTCGACGTTGAACTTCCCCTCGGCCAGGAGGCCGCGGAGGATCTCGACGTGGCGGCGGAACTCGCTGAACTCCTTCTTCTGCGCGATCTGCGGGTGGTGCGCGTCGACGTCGAGCGACATCTCCCCGTACGACTCGATCAGCAGGTAGAAGAGGTCGAACACGTTGCGCATGTCGACCATGTTCGAGGCCTCGAGCATGAGCATCGTGTTGCAGCACTGCACCACGTTGGTCGCGGCGAAGATGCCGCGCCGCGCGTACTCGAGCGCGCCCTTGCGCATCTGCCAGAACAGCTTCTCGAGGCGGAGGCGGGCGACCGGCTCCATGAACGAGCCGGCGCGGCCCGCCTTCGGCACGAAGCGGAGATCGATCTCGTTGGCCTTGGGGTCCGCCGGATCGCGCGCGTCGCGGATGCGGTTGACGCCCTTCTCGAGGTAGATGCGGCCCAGCTCGACCTCGCGCATGATGTCGGGCTCGGTCTGCGAGACCTCGATCTTGCAGGTCTCGAGCACGCGGCGGTGGCCCTTGTACTCGAGGTTCTCCTTGTACGCGATGAAGTCGGTCAGCTCCTCGTAGAAGCGCAGCACGACGTAGACCGTCTGCGGCAGCCGGAACTCCTCGAGGTTGATGTTCTTGATCGTCGCGTCGAACAGCATGAGGTCGTGGCCCATGCCGTCGATCGCGTAGCCGGGCTGCACCTCGACGGAGAGATCGCCGCGCGCGCGCGAGCCGCACCGGAGGTCGCCGCTGTAGCCCATCGCCACGCCGGGCGAGTGGAACAGGCGGTTGTGCAGCATCCGCTTGTCGATGTGGTACTTCTCGGCGTCGTTCCAGTCCTTCTCGGTGGTCAGGAACCCCTTGAAGAAGTTGATGCGCTTGAATCCGTTCTGAGGTGCGTCGGCCATGTGAGGTGTCTCTTTCGTCCCGTGCGGGTAGGCCAGAAGGGGTTCTAGAAGGTCCGGGGGATCACGACTCGGTCGGCTCTTCCTCGCCGCCGACGCCGATGGGCTGCACGACCTCGGCGCCGATGCCGATGCCCGAGCGCTGTCCGATCACGAAGAACTCGCGGAGCTCGACATCGCCCTCTTCCTCGAGGAAGCGCAGGTAGTAGTGCGTGTGCACCGGCTTCTCGAGCTGGACGATCTGGTGGACGCGGAAGACCAGCTCCGGCGTCACGTCCTCGAACTTCACCGGGATGGTGATGATGTACGAGTGCGCCAGGTTGACCGGCGGCAGGATCACCGAGTCGATGCCGATGCGCGCCTCCGACTCGCACCGGAAGCCCTTGAAGGGCCAGACGTTCTCGTCGATGGTCGGCTCGTAGCCGGTGAACAGCGTGAGGAACAGCGCCAGCGCGCGCTTGGTCCCGCGGATCCGGTAGAGGTCGACGGCGCGCTTGATGAGCGCGCGCTTGCGCGACTCCGGCCAGTCGAGGTCGACCGTGAAGGCCATCCACGACGCGAGCCAGTTGAGGAACTCGCCCGGCGTCGTGTGCGGGTCGTAGTAGAGGTAGTTCTGGTCGATCGTCTTCTCGAGCTTCCCGAACATGTGCTCGAGCAGCCAGCAGACGTCGCGGACGACGTTGTGGCCGACGGCGTCCGACCGCCGGTAGAGCGCCGGCAGGTGCTGGAGGAAGCCGCGGCGGGCGACCCACAGCACGACCTCGGTGCCGTCGTAGACCATCTGGCCGCGGGTCGGCTTCTGGTCGACGACCGTGTCGTGCTCCTCGTATGCCTCGCGGTAGAGGACGACGATGTTCTTCAGGCCGGCGTCCTCGAGGAGGATGCGCGCCTTGTCCACGGCGTGCCCCTGCACCTCGGGCACGCGGACGACCTTGCGATTGACGAGATCGGTGGCGGCCATGGTCAGCGGATGTCGTCGCGGACCTTTTCCGCGATGTTGACGTGGATGAGGAACGGCAGCTCGTCGTCGTCGACGCGGACGTGCTCGACGCCGACGTCGCGCAGCTCGTCGCGGATCTCGAGGGAGTCGACCCCCTCGACGCCGGGGATCTCCTCGATGTGGTGGACCAGCTCGGCCTTCAGCACCGGCCGGCCGAACTCCCAGCCCTTGCCGTCCTTGCCGCCGACCAGCGGGTGGAGGAACCGCCGCACCTTCTGCTCGATCTCGCGGCGCAGGCGATCGCTCGTGCCGATCGACCGGCGGAGCAGCGTGATCTTGAGCGACAGGTCCTTGTAGCGGGGCTTGATGACGTGGACGACCGAGCCGACCAGGCGGCGGTCGTCGAGGTAGCGCTTGACGTAGCGCATGACCTCGTTCGACGGCAGGAGCCGGCGCGTGAGCTCCTCGCCGCGGGTCTCCGCCTTCGGGATGAGCACGAGGTTGATCTCGCCGCGGTTCGTGCGGTCGGGGACGCACTTGGCGCGCGCGAGCTGGGTCGACGCCCGCAGGGCGAGCATCTCGAAGTCCTCGGCGGTCACCGCGCGGTCGCGGCTCTTGATCGTGTAGGGCGCGCGGGCCTTCGCCTCGTCGACGGTCTCGCGATCCGAGCCGCCGGTCGCCGGCATCGGGTTGGTGACGGTGTCGATGTAGCTGAGCGCGCGGACGAGCGACGTGATCGTGTTGGCGTTGACGTTGCCGGAGCCGCCGCCGCCGATCCGGTACTGCTTGGCGACGATGTTGTTCCGGCCCTCGGGCGGCACCATGCCGCGGCGGCCGTCGCTGAACGCGATCTGGCCGGTGAGGAAGTCGAGCGTGTAGTGGCGGCTGAACGGCCCCGACTCGAAGAAGCTGTCGACGCGCTTCCAGCGGACCCAGCACTCCTGGCTCTGCTGCGACTCGGGGTCGACCATGCGGACCGCGTCCTTGACGAGGTCCTCGATGTCCTTGTCCTTGGGCCGCTGCTTCTCGCGGACCTCGATGATCTCGCCCTCGAGCACCGGGCCGTGCAGCAGCTTGTACGTCTGCAGCGGGCTGCCGTCCGAGCTGCCGAGGATCTCCTCCTCCATCGTCTGGTGGTGGTGGGCCTCGACGACGTTGGTGAGCACGCGGCGCACGCGCGGGAACTTGACGTAGCCGCCCATCTCGAGGCGGGCGCGCACCCACCAGCGCTCCTCGGTGAACTTGAGGACCTTCGACGCGTCGTCGGGCGCGACGAAGTGGACGAAGCCGGAGCCGGTGAAGCCGCCGGTCTCGTCGACGACGCTCAGCGGCTCCCACGCCTTGCCGTTGTAGTACTCCCAGACGACCCGCTGCTCCTGCTCCCAGCGGAGCTTCTTCAGCGACTCGTACTTGGTGAGCTCCGGCGTGGCGACCGTGCCCTCCTCGTTGCCCGTCGAGCCGAGGCCCTGCTCCTCGTCCATCTGGAAGTACATCCCGATGGAGTCGTTCGGCAGCTTCGCGTTGAAGCCGAGGTAGAGCGCCGGCGACTCGTCGGTCTTCGGCGTGAACGGCTGGAAGATCGTGTACTCGGTCTTGGCGACCTCGGTGACGTCCGCGAACTGGAAGTCGTTGTAGGTCAGCGCGAAGCGGACCTCCTTGTAGTCCTCGCGGTACTTGAACGTGATCGCGCGCAGCGCCGGCGGGCGCAGCGGGCGCTCGTCCTTGGTGACCCACTTGTCGTTGTCGAGGGCGTACTCGGGCGGCGAGCCGTAGTCGCCCTTCTCGATGCGGACGCGGACCCAGCGCTTGGTCTCGCCGTTGACCTCGACCGTCTCCATGTCGCGCGGCCGGCGGAACTGGACCTTGCCCGAGTTGCTGATCGCCTTGGTCTCGTCGTGGAAGCCGTACTCGTCGCCGGCGCCGGGCAGCATGCCGCGCGGGCTGCAGCGGCCGAGGAAGCGCCAGCGCTTGCCGTCGAAGAACTCCCACGACACCACGAGCTGGTCGCTCGGGTTCGGCCGCGGGTAGACGGCCTGGTCGGCGAGCTGGAAGTCGACGGCGATGTACGCGTCGGCGGTCTGCATCAGCTCGTCGCACGCGAGGTAGAGCACGCAGTCCGGCTTCGGCTCCTTGCCGAACGGGTACGTGTTCTTGCCCATGTCGAGCGGGATGAAGGCGTTGTTCTCGAGGTTGGCGAACGCCTTCTCCGGCAGCAGGCCCTCGCCGGCGACCTCGACGCGGATGCGCAGCGTGTCGACCTCGGTCTCGCCGGGATCCTCCGGCACCTCGGCGAGGCGGCCGCGCAGCCAGAGGCCCTCGATGTCGTGGACGGTGACCGGCTGGAAGGTGAGCGGGCCGAAGAACGCGACCTCGCCGCGGTCGACCTCGATCGGCGCCTGGGTCATCTCCTTCCAGCGCTCGCCGTTCCAGTACTCCCACTCGAGCATGCGGGCGAGATCGCGGCCGCCGCGCTCGGGGCAGCCGATGAAGACGCGCAGCACCGCCGACTCGCCGATGTTGCCGAGGCGCGGGTCCGACAGGTACATGAAGCGCTCGACGCGCTGGGCGCCGCCGAAGACCTCGAACGAGCCCTCGGCCGCCTGGTTCACGTAGCGCGAGTTGTCCGAGTACGAGTCGTCGAAGTAGCTGACCGCGCGGTCGAGGAGGACGTTGGTGACGACGAGATCGCGGTCGGTCTCGAACGAGACGGTCGAGTCGTCGCCCGACTGCGGCGTCGAGACCTGGCTGCCGCGCGGCACCTTCTGGCGCGCGGTGCCCTCGACGAGCGTGAACTGGAGCAGCGCCTTGGCGGCGCGCGGCGCCCGCAGCTTGATGCCGAGCAGGTTGAGGAACGCGACGTAGTTCTTCTCGGGGACCTGGTTGAGCCGGAAGATCAACAGGTCGGTCATCCACGCGGCGAGCTCGATGAGCGTGATGCCCGGGTCGGATGGGTTGTGGTTGGTCCACTCCGGGGCGTACCGAGGGATGAGGCTGATCGCCTCATCGACGATGTCCTGGAAGGTGCGGTCGTCGAGCTTGGGGGCAGGGATCATGTGGGGCTCGCTCGCCTTCGATCGTAGATACCGGGATGCGTGGACGCGCGGCGGCTCAGGTGCCGGCTTCGTCGGGCTTCCGCAGGTAGAACGGGTAGACCAGGTTGCGGACGTTCGTCTGGTTGGTGATGCGGTACGTGATGTTGATGTCGAGGCGGTTGGGCTCGTCGGGGTTGGGCCCGGCCTTGACCGTCACCTGCTCGACGCGAGGCTCGTACTTGTAGAGAGCCTCCTCGCAGTAGAACTCCGCCCGCGCCGCGGTCACGTAGTTGTTCGGCTCGAACATCAGGTCGTGGATGCGGCAGCCGAAGTCGGCGCGCTTGACCCGCTCGCCCGGCGCGGTGCCGAGGATGATGAAGATCGACTCGCGGACGTTCTCCTCGAGCTGCGACGAGGAGATGCCGCCGGTCAGGTTGATCGCCACCGGGAACCGCCAGCTCTTGCCCAGGTGGGCGCGATCTTCTGCCATCGGTGCTAGTCCCCCGAGGTTGGAGCGTGGGGGCCGGGCACGCTGCCGGCCGTCCACGCCCAGGAGATGGGAAAGATGAGTGGAAGACGGTGTCGACGACGATGCGAGGCCGTGCTCAGTCCTGGAACCGGCCCTGGATGAACTTGAGGCACTTCGGGCAGGAGATGCGCGTGCTGTACTCCTGCTGCTCGACGAGCATCGGGCGATGCTTGCAGTACGGACACGAGAGATCGTTCGGGCGCCCCGCCATGATCTGATCGAGCACATCCTGCCAGACGATCAGTTCTTCCTCGTCCACCGGGCGGGTCCTTTCGCGCGCGGAACACCCCTCCGCGACGCGGGCCCATCCTATGGAGGCGAGTGAGGAAGGTCAACGGCGCGACCGGCCTTTCCTCCGCGGAAGCCGGCGGAAGAACACGGCTCGACGCGGCACCGCGCGAACCGCTCGGCCACGTCGTGGGGCGCCTTCCGGATTGCGGCGGATCCGCCCGCGGGGCGTACGTCGAGAGCTGCCTGCGAACAAGGTTCGGTCACGCGCGCGTGAGGAGCGCGCAGGACGGATGACGCTCGCGACCGTTCGTGACAGCCGAACGCGCGCGGCTCGCGGCGCGGCCGCCCGAGGGGCGCGACCATCCTCCGATCGCGCGGCTCCCGCTCGCGCCGCGCCGTCCACGGCCCCGCGGCGAGCCGGCCCGGCTGCCGCGGCGAACGGCCGCCGAAAAACCGAACCGCCGGCGGGTTGGGCCGGCGGCTCTCGTGGCTGCGTTCGCTCCCGCGGCGGTGCGGTCAGATCTTCTTCGTCGGATCGAGCGGGTCGACCTTGGCCTTCGCCTCGCCCTCGGCGTCGGCGACCTCCTGCTTCGCGCGGTCGGTCGCCGCGCGGCCCGGATCGCTCGCGACCGAGCGGGCCGTGTCGGCCTTGCCGCGGATGTCGCCGGTGCGCGCGTCGAGCTCCTCGGCCGGGCGCGCCTTCAGCCGGTCGGGCGTGTCGCGCGCTTCCTCGGCCGCGCGCGACGGTCCTTCGATCGTCGCGCGGGTCTCGCGATAGTCGCCGTCGACATCCGACTTCGCCTCGTCGACCCGGCGGCCGGGCTCCTCGATCGTCGCGCGCGTCTCCTGGTACTCGCCACGCTGGTCGAAGTCGACCACGTCGCGCTCCTTGCCGCGCAGCGAGCCCTCGGTGCCGGTCACCGTGTCGGTCACCGGCGCCGCCATGCGGTCGCCCTGGGCGCGGGCGTCGGTCGCGCCGCGGAGGTTGCCCTCCGCGGAGCCGACGCCGCCGGTCACGCGGCCCTGCGCATCGGTGGCGGCCGACTGCGCGCCGCTGACGCCGGACGCGCTCGCGACATCGCTGTCGCTGACGCGCGTGGAGGTGCCGACCTCCTGCGCGTTGAACGTGCCCACGCCGCCGGCGCCGGTCGGGCCGACCTCCTGCGCGTTGAACGTGCCCATCTCGGTGGCGCCACCGGCGCCCTGCGCGCCGGTCGCACCGGCCGCGCCGCCGACGGTCGC
>DASZXE010000042.1:0-1998 GCA_035546475.1 Kofleriaceae bacterium | reverse complement strand
GCGCGGGCGCGGGCGCGGGCGCGGGCCGGGCACCCCCGGCGGCGACGTCGGGCGAGCGCGCGAGCGCGACGTGCAGCCCCATCAGATCGTCGAGCGCCGCCTGGCAGCGCTCGCAGCCGGCGAGGTGGTCGAGGACCGGGCGCTCCTCGTCGGGCGCGAGCTGGCCGTCGAAGTAGGCGCCGAGCTGCGCCTCGATCGCCTCGTGCTCGGGATCGTGCGGCGCGCTCATGCAGCTCCCTCCTCCTCGTCCCGGACCTCGCTCGTGAGGAGCTGCTTCAACTTCGTTCGCGCGCGTAGGATCCGCGTGCCGACCGTCGCCTTCGGGATCGAGAGCCGCTCCGCGATGTCCTGGTACGACGCCCCCTCGAACGCGAACAGCTCGAACGCCGCGCGCTGCTCCGCCGGCAGCGCCGCGAGGCGCGCGCGGATGTCTTCGGATCCGAGCCGCTGCCACCACGCCTCGCCCTCCGCCACCGGCGCGGCGACAGGGACGTCGTCGATCGGCGTCTGGGTGCCGCGCGTCTTCAGCCGGCGGCACCGATCGATGAAGCGGTTGCGGAGGACGCGCGTCATCCAGGCGACCAGATTGGTGTCGTCGGGCAGCTCGGCGATGTTCTGAAGCGTGGTCTCGAGCACGTCCTGGACCAGGTCATCGGGATCGATGTGAGTGCGGCACAGCTTGCGGGCGAGGTCGAGGAGCACCGGGCGGTGCTCTCGCACTGCTCGGTCGAACCGCTGCCTGGCGCGGGCCTTGTCGATCTCGACGACGCGCGCGCCGGCATCTTGTTCCGCAGAATCTTGCGATTCGCTCATCGGCGGTTGGATGGTAGGGAAGATCGTGGCGGCGGCGCGTTGGCCGCACGACCGGCCCGCGATCTAACCACAGAAAGGTCCATGACGATGCGCTCCGCCCTTCCCTCGTGCCTCTTGCTAGGCCTCGCCGTCGCCGCCTGCGGCAAGCCCGCGGCGCCGAAGTTCCCTCAGGTCTCGATCCCTGGCCCGACCTCCTGGGACGGGACGGCGCCGGGCAGCGGCACCGTCAGCTTCATCTCGAGCTTGCCGGGCGACGCGACGAAGTTCGTGGACTACGAGATCGATCCCGGGGCGTGCACGGCGCGCCGGACGATCGTCGACGATGTCGACAAGCTGTCGAAGCTGGTGACCGCGACCATCACGAACCCGATGGACAACGCGGGCACCGTGGCGATCATCCGCAACCCGCCGCCGCCGCCGCCCGACGGCGGCGACCTGCTGCACCAGGCGCTCGACCTCGTCGACGCCGGGCACGTGCACCAGACCTGTCGGGTGCAGCAGACGGCATCCGCCACCCATCAGTAGCCGCGCGCGGCGCTACGGGAGGCTGACGTGGCCGTCTTCGATGTGGCAGGCGCCGCGTGAGATGAGGGCGAGCAGGCCGTCGCGCATGCGGGCGTTGACCTTGTCGGTGTAGCGCGCGAAGCCGAGCAGCCTGGCGGTCTCGCGCGCGAGGTCGGGCGCGCCCATCCCGAGGTTGCGGGCGAGCACGACCAGGGACGCGGAGGCGACCTCGGCGACCGGCACCTCGATCGCCTCGCGGCGGGTCTCGGCGGCCTGGCCGGGCACGCGCACCGTCGGCCACACCGCCGGGTTCTGATCCTTGCGCCAGACGACGTCGGCGTCGTCGCCGCTGCCGAACTGGCCGCGGTCGCCGGCGACCTCGCGCACGCGGCTCTCGACCTGGGCCGTCACGCGGCCGACGCCGAAGTAGGCGCCGACCCGGCGGGACAGCAGCACGAGCGAGATCGGCGCCTCGACGTCGAGGATCTTCTCGATCACCTTGCCGAGCTCCTCGGCGCGCGCGGGGTCGTGGAGATCGTCGGGCGTGCGGCGGCCGGCGGGGACGGACGCGGCCTGGTACGGCTGCACCGGCGGCCCGCCCGGCGGCGGCTGCGACGGCCGGTTGGAGAAGCGCACGACCGGCGCGGGGGCCGGTGGCGGCGGGGTCGGCGGCGGCGCGTC
>DASZXE010000041.1:0-2437 GCA_035546475.1 Kofleriaceae bacterium | reverse complement strand
GACGGCCTCTTCGTCGAAGCGTGCGCGCTGCGGCCGTGGCCGGGCAACGTGCGCGAGCTCCTGGGCGCCGTCCGGCGCGCCGCCCACGCCGCCCGCCTCGACAGGCGCACGACCGTCGAGCTGCGCGATCTGGAGGCGAGCGCGGGCGTCGAGCTCGGCGGACAGGCCCGCGCCGGCGAGGAAGAGGCGCCGCGCCGCGAACCGACGCGCGCCGAGGTCGAGTCGGCGCTGCGCGACGAGCGCGGCAACGTCACGGGCGCCGCCAAGCGTCTCGGCCTGCACCGCAACCAGCTGCGGCGCTGGCTCACGAAGAACCCGGCGATCGATCCGCGCGTGTTCGAAGAAGCCGACTGACGCTACTGCGCGTACGGATCGAGCGCTCCGTCCTCGAGCGGCTTGCTCTTGCCGGCCGGCTTCTCGACGGCGCGGATCTCCGAGGGGGACGGCGGCGCCTCCCTCGGCGGCGGCGTGCTCCCTGCGGCGGCGCGCCGGCTCGCGTGCCGCGGGGTCTCTTTCGGGAGCGGCGCGCTGGGCGCGACGGGCCGGAGCTCGACGGCGCGCGTCCCGTCACCGGCCGCGCTCAGCGTGACGGTCTCGTCCTCGAACCCGGCGCGCTTGACGATGAAGCGGGCCTCACCGTCGGTGCGCGGGAACGTCTTCGCGAACGGCGTCGCGCCGAGGCGGATGCCGTCGGCGGCGCGGTACACGTCGGCGCCGGGCGGCGTCGACGTGATGCCCAGCGTGACCTCTGGCGGCGCGTGCGGAGCGCCGGGAGGCGCCGCGGGGGAGGGGGCGGAGACCGGCGGAGGGGGACGGACCCCGGCCTGGCGCCACGCGAACAGCCCGCCCGCTGCGGCCGCCAGAGCGAGTCCGCCGAGCACGGGCGCGCGCCACGCCGGCCGCGCGGGCGGCTGCGACATCGATTGTCCGACGGCGGTGCCCAGCGTCGTCGGCTGCCGCGGCCGCTCGTCGACGGTGGGCGCCAGGGTCGCGGCGTCGGCCTTCGCCGCCTCGGGCCTCTTCACGAGGCCGAGACGCGCCGGCAGCTTGCCCGCGCTCGCCGCCTCGAGCGCCTCGACGACCTCCGCCATCGTTGCGTAGCGATCCGCGGGCCTTTTCGCGAGCAGGCGCAAGACGACGTCTTCCACCGCCTGCGGCAGGTCGGGGACGATCGTGCGCGGCGGCGGCGGCGGCGCGGTGAGGTGCGCCGCGATGAGCTCGCCCGTCCCCTCGGCCACGAACGGCGGATGCCCGCACACGAGCGCGTAGATCACGCAGCCGAGCGCGTAGATGTCGGCGCGCGCGTCGACCTTGCCGGCCCCGCGGCACTGCTCGGGCGCCATGTACGCGGGCGTGCCCAGGATGCGGCCGCTCTTCGTCTCGACGCCGGGCAGCGTGTCCGACTCGCGATCGAGCAGCTTGGCGATGCCGAAGTCGAGGATCTTGGCGCGCTCGCCGCCGAGCACGTCGGGATCGGGCACCATCATGACGTTGTCCGGCTTGAGGTCGCGGTGGACGATTCCTTGTTTGTGCGCCGCGCCCAGCGCGCCGGCGACCTGACGCCCGATCGTCAGCACCTCGGCGACGGGAAGACGGCCCACGCGGCGGCGGCGATCGCCCAGGCTCTCGCCGTCGAGGTGCTCCATGATGATGTACGCGCAGCCGTCGTCGGCGTAGCCGAAGTCGAAGACGCTGACGATGCCGGGGTGGTTGATCGTCGTGGCCGCGCGCGCCTCGTTGAAGAAGCGCGCGACGACGTCCTTGTTGTGAGACAGCTCCTCGAGCAGCACCTTCACGGCGGCTTTGCGGCCGAGCGCGACGTGGACGGCGCGGTAGACGGCGCCCATGCCGCCTTCGCCGAGGAGCTCGGTGACGCGGTAGCTGCCGACGGTGCGGCCAATCACGGCCGGCAGCATATCATCGACGGGGTTGCCCGCGGCACGGGCCCGGCACGTGCCCGGCCTGCGCCGCGGCGCGCGCGTGAGTGGTGCGCGAACCGCGCGGCCGTCGCCGTGGCACGCCCCTTGCGAATCACTGCTGATATGATGCCGCCGCCCATGCGCCCCGCGCGCCTCGCTTGTTTGTTGCTCGCCGCACTCGTCTTCGCGGCGGCGCCCGCGCGGGCTGACAAACGGGACGACGCCAAGAAGCACTTCCAGGCGGGCAAGAAGCACCACGACACAGGCGAGTGGGACGCCGCGCTCGAGGAGTACTTCGCGGCCTATCAGCTGGATCCGAACCCGGCCTTTCTGTTCAACATCGGGCAGGTCTACCGGCTCAAGGGTGACCGGACCAAGGCGCTCGATTACTACCAGCGCTACCTCGAGGCGGCGCCGAACGCGAAGGGCAGCGCGGAGGCGCGCGCGTACGCCGAGAAGCTCAAGGCGGAGCTCGACGCCGAGGCCGCCGCGGCGCGCGCGCAGCAGGAGGCAGAGGC
>DASZXE010000040.1:0-3103 GCA_035546475.1 Kofleriaceae bacterium | reverse complement strand
CGTCGCATCGGCCACCGCCGCGGCGACCCGCGCCGCGTCGATCCCGCGCACCGCCACCGTCTTGCGCCGCGACGCGTGGCCGGCGACGACCTCGACCGCGCCGCGCGCGACGCCGAACGTGCGCGCCACCAGCTCGACGACCGCCGCGTTGGCCTCGCCGTCGACGGGCGGCGCGGTCACCGCCAGCTTGATGCGATCGCCGTGCGCCGGCCCGAACCGCGCGCGCGACGCCCGCGGCGACACCAGCACGTCGATCGCGACCCCGTCGCCGGTCGCGCGGATCGCCTCGCTCACGCGCGCGCCTCGCTCACTTCGGCGTCCCGCGGCCGAGCTCGCGCGCCCGCTTGGTCGCGGTCTCGACGGCGTTGATGAGCGTCGTCCGCAGGCCGCCCTCCTCGAGCGTGTGCAGGCCGGCGATCGCGGTGCCGCCCGGCGACGTCACCATGTCCTTCAGCTTGCCCGGGTGCTCGTCGGTGTCGAGCAGGAGCTTGGCCGAGCCCATCACCGTCTGCGCGGCGAGCCGCTGCGCGTTGCGCCGCGACAGCCCGACCTTGACGCCGGCGTCGGCGAGCGCCTCGAGGATGAGGAAGATGTACGCCGGCCCCGACCCCGACAGGCCGGTGACCGCGTCGAGGTGGCTCTCGTCGAGCGTCACCGTGATGCCGACCGCGTCGAAGATCGCGCGCGCCTCGGCGAGGTCGCCCTCGGTCGCGTGGGCGCCGCGCGAGATCGCGGTCGCGCCCGCCCGCACCAGCGCCGGCGTGTTCGGCATCGCGCGCACGACCCGCGCGCCCGGCACCAGGTGGCTCTCGATCGTGTGGGTGTCGATGCCCGCGGCCACCGAGACGACGAGCACGCCGCCATCGAGGACGCTGGCCACCTCGCGCACGACCTTCTCGAGGATCTGCGGCTTCACCGACAGGACGAGGATCTGCGCGTGGCGCGCGATCTCGGCGTTGTCGGTGCTGACCCGGATGCCGTACGCGGTGCGGAGCTCGTCGAGGCGCTCGGTGCGCGGCCCCGACGCGAAGATCTTCTCCGCGGGCACCACGTTGCCGTGGATGAGCCCGCGGATCAGCGCCTCGGCCATGTTGCCGGCGCCGAGGAAGGCAATGGTCTTGTCGAGGCGCGTGGGCGTCGGCGTCGAGGCGGTCACCCGCCCGATCTACCACGCCCACCTGCGCCCGGAGCCGTCAGCCGATGTTGAAGTCCTCGCGCTCGTACTGCGGGGCGCCGCCGCGGAAGCGGGCGAGGTTCGAGCGGGTGAACAGCTCGTGGCGCGCGCCGCCGGTGAGGTAGTCGGCGTAGAGCTCGCCGATGACGGGCGCCATCATGAAGCCGTGGCCGACGAAGCCGCAGGCGAGGAAGAAGTCCGGGTGCTCGGGCGGCGCGTCGAGGATCGGGTTGCCGTCGGGCGAGCCGTCGTACGGGCCCGCCCACGCGCGCAGGATCTTGATGTCGCGCAGGACCGGCATCAGCCGCACGAGGCGGCGCGCGTAGGTCGCCAGGAACTGCAGCGACGACGCCGACGAGCGGTCGGGGCCGTGGCCGGGGATCGACACGCCGCCGACGATCTCGCCGCGCATCGACTGCGAGCAGTAGAGGCCGCTCGTCAGCTCCGACACCATCGGCCCGAGGAACGGCTTGAGCGGCTCCGACGAGCAGATCTCGTGGCGGATCGGGAAGGTCGGGACGTCGAGGCCGATCATGCGGGCGACCTCGGGCGTCCACGAGCCGACCGCGCAGACGACGCGGCGCGCGCTGACCCGCCCGCGCGGCGTGACGATCGTGTAGCCGGGGCGCGCGGGCTCGAGCGCGACGACCGGCGTGTGGGTGTGGATGGCGACGCCGAGCGCGGCGGCGCGGCGCGCGTAGCCCCACAGGAACGGCCACGGGAAGACGATGCCGTCGCTCGGGTTGTACGAGGCGGCGACGATGCCGGCGAGGTCGAGCTCGGGCACCAGCGCGCGCGCGTCCTCGGGCTCGATCATGCGCGTCGCGACGCCGCACCGGTTCTGCAGCGCGATGTTCTTCTCGAGGCGCGCGACCTCGCGGGCGCTGCGGGCGAGGAAGAGGTAGCCGCCCTGACGGAACCAGACGTTGACGCCGAGCTCGGTGGCGAACGCCTGGCAGAGCGCGACCGAGCGCTGCATCAGGCGGATGTTGAGCTCGGTCGACCACTGCTGGCGGATGCCGCCGCCGTTGCGGCCCGAGGCGCCGTTGGCGAGGTAGCCGCGGTCGATGACGACGATGTCGCGGACGCCGCGGCGGGCGAGCTGGTAGGCGATCGACAGGCCCATGATGCCGGCGCCGAGGATGGCGACCTCGGCGCGGGCGGGCAGGGGGTACGCGGCCTGGCCCGGCGGCGGGTCGGGCTCGGTGCCGGGCAGGTCCGTCGAGGATGCGGCCGAGGAGCTCGCAGCGCCCGCGGGCCGGTGCAGGCCGCGCGAGGGCGGCGGCGCGGTGGCGTCGGGCGCGTCGTCGTCGTCGGCGTCGGCGTCGGGATCGTCGTCCGGATCGTCGTGCGGGTCGTCGTCGGGCGCGTCCGCGGCCGGGTCGGCCGGCGCGCCCGGCTCGTCGGCATCGTCGGGACCGTCGGGCGCGCTCACGGGCCGCCCTCGTGATCGTCGTCGTCGGCGGCCTGATCCTGATCGGTATCGTCGGCGAAGCGGTGGGCGGCCGGGTCCATGGCGAACAGCCGCAGCGGCGTCGGCTGGAACGGCGGCCGCGCGGTGAACGGCGCGATCGCCGCCGGCGCCGCGCCCGTCAGCCGGAGCAGCGCGAGCGCCATCGGCCCCAGGCACTCCTTGCCCTGGCACGGGCCGGTGCCGAAGCCGGTGTACCGCTTGATCTCCTCGAGGTCGCGGTAGCCCTGCTCGATCGCGTGCTCGACGTCGTGCAGCGTCACGTCCTCGCAGCGGCAGAGGAGGATCTTCTTGCTCACGGCGTGGCCTCGCGCGCGTGGGCGGCGGCGCGCGCGCCCGCCTGCGCGCCCGCGATGGCGGCCGCCGCCGGGCCGACGTGGCCGCAGACGTCACCGGCGGCGAACACGCCGGGCACCGCGGTCTGCGTGGTGCCGGGCTTGGTGGTGAGATAGCCTTCG
>DASZXE010000039.1:0-4298 GCA_035546475.1 Kofleriaceae bacterium | reverse complement strand
TCGGGCCCGATCGATCGACGAGAGGGTTGGCATTCTGGCCAACCCTCTGACGGCTCGTGCGCGGCGCTGCGCGCAGGGCCCGCGAACGCCCGCGCGCGCGCTCGCATGGCCGCCCGATCCTTGACAGGATTCTGTCAGGATCATGAACCGCAAGACCCGCCTGTTCGCGCTCGCCGAGGCGCTGCGCGCGCGGCGCACCGGCGTCACGGCCGAGCTGCTGGCCGAGCGCTTCGGCGTCACCGTCCGCACCATCTACCGCGACCTCGCGACGCTGCAGGACGCCGGCCTGCCGCTCAAGGCCGACCGCGGGCGCGGCGGCGGCTACGCGCTCGACAAGAGCTACCAGCTCCCGCCGATCAACCTGACCGCGCGCGAGGCGGCGCTGGTGTGCGCGCTCGGGCGGATGGCGCGCGAGCAGCGGCTGTTGCCGTTCACCGACACGCTCGAGTCGGGGCTCGACAAGATCCGCGGCGCGCTGTCGACGTCGGCGCAGCGCGAGCTGCTCGGGCTGCTCGATCAACTCCAGATCGTCGGCGTGCCGGCGCTGCCGGTGGCGCCGACCGTGCGGCGCGCCGTCGAGACCGCCTGGTTCGAGGAGCGCCCGATGCGGATCGCGTACCGCAAGAACGACTACACGGTCGTGAAGCGGCTGGTGCGGATCCGCAGCCTGGTGTTCGACCGCTCGGTGACGCTGCTCAACTGCCTCGACCTCGAGCTGGGCGAGGACCGGCAGTTCCGGCTCGACCGCATCGCCGACGCGTCGGCGCTGGCGGCCGACGAGCTGCCGGCGGCGTGAACCCGCCGATGGGCGGCAGGAAACCGGCCCGGCCGTCGTACACTGATCGGACCCGTGGCCCGCGTCTTCCTCATCAACCCGCCGTCGCCGGAGCCGGTGCAGACGCCGCTCCTGTCGTTCTGCCACCTGGCGGCGGCGCTGCGGTCGGCGGGCCACCAGGTCGGGCTCCTCGACGCGTCGGCGCCGTTCGCGCCGCACGACCACGAGCGGATCGCCGCGCAGGTGGCCGCGTTCGCGCCGGACCTCGTCGGGCTGCACCTGAAGACGCTGCACGTGCAGCCGGCCTACGCGCTGGCGGCGTCGCTCGCCGATCGCTTCCCGCTCGTCGCCGGCGGGCCGCACGCGACCATCGTCCCCGACGAGCCGCTCGCCCACGGCTTCCGCTGGGTGATCCGCGGCGAGGGCGAGGACGCGCTCGCCGAGCTGGCCGACGTCCTCGACGGTCGCCGCGCCCCCGCCGACGTCGCCGGGCTGTCGTGGCTCGATCGCGGCCTGCCGCGCCACAACCCGGCGCGGCCGTTCATCAGCGAGCTCGATCGGCTGGCGCCGCCGCTGTCGGCGCTCGACCTGTTCGACCCGGGCTGGTACCGGCCGGGCGCGGTCGCCGGCGAGGCGCCACCGCCGGGCGGCATCCTGTCGTCGCGCGGCTGCCCGGCGGCCTGCACCTTCTGCTCGAACGATGTCACCGGCCGCAAGTTCCGCTACCGCAGCGCCGCGTCGGTCGCCGCCGAGGTCGCGATGCTGCGCGACCGCTTCCAGCGGGCGGCCTTCTCGTTCCTCGACGACTCGTTCGCGGTCGGACGCCGGCGCGTGCGCGAGCTATGCGACGCGATCGCCGGCAGCGGCGGCCCGGTCTGGTGGTCGTGCACCGCGCACCCGGCGCACCTCGACCGCGACATCCTCGCCGACATGCAGCGGGCCGGCTGCGCGGGCATCGACATCGGCATGGAGAGCGCCGACCCGGGGATGCTCTTGCGCATCGGCAAGGGGGTCACCGTCGAGCGGGTGCTCGAGGTGCTCGGCTGGTGCCACGAGCTCGGGCTGCACGCGGTCGTCAACCTGATGTTCGGCTGGCCCGACGAGACCGACGAGGAGCTCGACGCGACGATCGGCTTCATCGAGCGGGCGCTGCCGATCGCCGGCGGCTTCAACGCGCGCGGCGTCGTCGTGCCGTACCCGGGGACGAAGCTGTACGAGGCGCACCACGCGCGGTTCGGCTTCACCGGCTGGTGGCTCGCCGAGGCGCCGCTCGACTACCCGGCCTTCCCGACGTCGTGGGACGAGGCGGAGATCGTGCGCGCGTACGGCACCGACCCCGCGCTCGATCGCAACTTCTTCCGCCACCCGCCGCACCGGATCGAGCGGATCCGCGAGGCGCTGGCGCGCAAGGCGAGCGCGACGATGGAGATCCAGCACCGGCGGCTGGCGGCGTCGTCGCGGCCGTCGGCGGCGCCCGCCTCGGTCGGCGTGCCGGCCGCCGGCGCGCGCTGACCCGGGGCTCGCGCGGCGCGTGGGCTATGGCGCGAGGGTGAGGCTGCGCGCGCGGGCGGCGCGGCGGCGCGACAGCTCGACGCCGATCGCGTCGAGGCCGGCCTCGTTGGCGGCGGCGAGCATGGTGCCGAGCCCGCAGAACGGATCGACCACGGCGCGGCAGCCGGTGTGCTCGACGAGGAAGCGGGCGACCGCGCGGCAGACGTCGGCGCCCATCGCGCGCGACCAGGTCATCTCGCCGAGCGCCGGCAGGACGTCGGCGGTCGACCGGCCGGGCGCGAGCCGCAGCGCGCGCGACACGCACAGCACGTGCGCGTAGGCGGGCCGCCCGTAGGTGATCGTCCCGGGCGCCACCCGGCACGCGACCTTGTGCCAGAGCAGGTGCGCCGCCGCGCGATCGGCGCCCGTGTGGACGAGGTGGCCCTTGTCGATCCAGCGGCCGTCGTGCTTCACGTCGGTCTGGTAGAAGACCGCGACGGCGTCGTCGGCGACCGCGGCGCAGGTGAGCGCGACGGTGTCGACGAACCAGGCCCGCCAGCCGTCGACGCCGAGGGCCGGGATCTCCGAGTGATCGGGCAAGGACGTCACGATCGCGTGATCGGCCGGCAGCCGCTGCGCCGCCAGCCAGGCGACGCCGTCGCCGCGGTGGACGGTGCGGCTCGGCGCCGCGCGCTCGTCGGGCGCCATCGCGGCACAGTAGCCCACGCGGGCGCGGGCGCGGCGCGGCGGCGTGCCATGCTGCGCCGATGGTGCCCGTCTTCCGCGCCGAGCCGCTCGCCGCGATCCTCGCGCACGTCGAGGCGGCGCTGGCGGCGGGCGCCGACGCCGTCACGCTGCGCGTGCTGGATCCCGACCGCGGCCGCGGCCGCTACGCCGGCGAGCTCGTCGACGTCGACGGCGTGCCGCACGTGCACCGTCCGCTGCGCGCGTGGGTCGACCTCGCCGACCGCCTCGGCCTGCGCCTGTGCACACCGCGCGCCGCGGAGGCGCCGCTCGTCGAGCTGCGCCTCGAGCGCCTCGACGCCGCCGCGCGCTGGCAGGCGGACGCGCCCGACGACGTCCGCGAGCGTTACGGCCCGGCGTCGGCGTACGGCCGCATCCGCAAGCTGGAGGAGCCGGGGCTCGCGATCGACCTCGCCGCCGCGTTCCGCCGGGTCGGCCTCGCCGCCGGCGCGCGCGTCCTCGCGCTCGGCGTCAACACCGGCGACGAGCTGGCGCTGCTCGCCGGCGTCGTGCCCGGCCTCGCCGAGCAGGGCACGCTCGCCGGCGTCGATCACAGCGAGGGCGCGCTCGCCGTCGCCCGCGCCCGCTTCCCCGGCGAGCGCCACCGCTTCGTCGCCGCCGACCTCGCGCGGCTCGGCGAGCTCGGCCTCGGCCGCTTCGACCTGGTGCTCGCGCTCGGCGTGCTGCAGAGCCCGGGCGTCGACGATCGCGCGCTCCTCCGCGCGGCCGTGCAGGACCACCTCGCCGCGGCCGGCGCGGTCGTCCTCGGCATCCCCAACTGCCGCTACCTCGACGGCGAGCTGGTCCACGGCGCGCGGATGAAGAACTTCCGCGAGCCGGAGCTCGGCCTCGTCGTCAAGGACGTCGCCTTCTACCGCAAGTACCTCCAGCAGCACGGCCGCCAGGTCTTCGTCACCGGGCAGCACTACCTGCTGGTCACCGCCGTCGCGCGCGCGTGAGTCACGGCGCCGGCGGCCGGGTCGCCTGCTCGAGCGCCGCCGCCAGCGCGACCAGCTCCGGCACGGTGCGATCGAACGTCAGCGCCTCGCCGTGGCTGCCGATCACCCGCACCTGGTGCAGCTCGCCCTGCAGCGCCTCGCGCTCGACGGCGACGATCTGGTCCCACGTCAGCTCGACGATGCCGCTCGGGACTCGCACCCGCAGGCCGTGGGCGCACAGCTCGATCGCGTCGCGCACGACGACCGACCGCGACACCGTCCCGCCGGCGCGCATCGCGGTCGGCGGCACCAGGCCGCCGAGCAGGATCGGCCGCGGCCCCGCGACCGCC
>DASZXE010000038.1:0-5464 GCA_035546475.1 Kofleriaceae bacterium | reverse complement strand
CGCCGCGAGGACGCCTCTCGCCGCGACGAGGCGCCCGCGCGCCGCGGCGCCGGCTTCAGCGCCGCCGGCGCCGGCGCAGGATCAGCGCGCCGAGCACGAGCACGGCCGGGGCCGCCGCGCCGCCACCGGAGCTGCCGGTCTGGCAGCAGCCGCCGTCGTCGCCGCCGCCGGGCGTTGCGTCCGGGTTGCACTCGCCCGCGTCGTCGACCTGGCTCGGGAACGGCTTGTTGGTGATGCCGCTGACCTTGAAGTCGTCGATGCGCCAGCCGCCCGCGCCGACCGCCTCGTCGGTGCCGATCAGGAACCGCACCTGGAACGTCTGGTGGGCGAACATCGTCCCCAGCGACAGCTTGACGTGCTGCTTGCCGGGGAAGCCGGCGCTCTGACCGCCGTAGGCCATCCGCCCGGCGAGCGGGTTGCCCGCCTGATCGGTGATGACGCCGGTGTAGGCCATGTCGGCCGTCGAGCCGAGATCCTGCCACGTCGTCCCGCCGTCGGTCGACGCCTCGATCACGCCGCCGTCCCAGTAGGTGCCGTCGGACAGCTCGAAGTCGTACGCGTGATCGAACTCGATCGTCACGTCGCCCGAGCCCGCGTCGAGCGCCGGCGACACCAGCGCGGTCTGGCTCGGCGCGCCGAAGTCGACGCCGACCCACTGGCCGTCGAGGGCGGTCTCGCGCTGCTCGGTCCAGATGTCGGTGGCGCCGGCGCCCATCGTGGTCCACGCGCCCGGCTGGGCGTCGAAGGTGTCGGTCGTCGAGGCGCCCGGCTTGTCGTCGACGTTCATCCGCACCAGCCGGCTGACCTTCAGGTCCGGCGTGCAGGCGCCGGCGGCGGTGACCTCGAGCGCCAGGTCGCCGGCGACCGGCTCGCTGCCGCTGTCGAGCGACACCTCGAACGACAGCGGCATCGACGCGTAGTGGTCGATGCTCGGGATGACGATCGGCGCGGTCTTCACCGTCAGGCCGGGCGTCGTCGACGTCAGCGCGACCGTCACGTCCTGGAGGGCGGCGGCGCCGTTGTTGCCGATGGTCGTGCGCACGGTCGCTGTCTCGCCGACGTCGAGCACGCCGTCG
Organism: Kofleriaceae bacterium; assembly: GCA_035546475.1. Taxonomy (GTDB): domain Bacteria; phylum Myxococcota_A; class Polyangia; order Haliangiales; family Haliangiaceae; genus UBA2376. The sequence continues at coordinate 4,388 of DASZXE010000038.1, read as the reverse complement.
CCGTCGCAGTCGTGGACGTCGATCGTCAGCTCCGGCGCGGTCGCGTAGCTGTTCGGCTTCAGCTCGTAGCTCTCGGCCAGGTCGGTGAAGTCGACCGAGTCGCGCGCCGGGCTCTGCGCGCAACTGCCGGCGCCGCGCCGCGCGAAGGCGGCGGCCAGGGCGTCGTGATCGGCCGGATCGTTCATGAACGCGGCGAGCAGGATCGCGTCGCGCGTCTCGGTGATGGTGGCGTCGACCGGCGCCATCATCAGGCCGTCGACGACGTACTTCTGCATCAGCTTGCGCGTCGACGGGAAGTCGTCGTGCGCGCGCTGGAGCCCGACGTACGCCTCCCACAGCATCTCGGCCCAGATCTCGCCGGTGTTGTGGACCTCGGTGTTGTCGCCGAAGTCGAGCGTCGGCGCTCGCGTCGGCACCGGCTCGCCGGCCGCGATGTTCTTGAGCGTGAAGGCGTTCTTGTCGAAGTCGACCGAGTAGGGCGCGCGCCGGATGCCCCAGTACGGATCGCCCGCCGCGGCGTAGGTGCTGATCGCGTAGGTGCCGTTCAGGTCGTCGCCGGGCCGCGCCATCATCATGAGCGCGTCGAAGTCGGCCCAGCCCTCGCTCATCCCGCCGCACAGCTTCGTGTTGCACTCCGACAGGCGGTGGTGGATGTAGTGGCCGTACTCGTGGGCGACCAGCGCGGCGTCGAGCGAGCCGTCGTTGTCCGGATCGCTCTGGCGGTGGAGGCGGATGGTGACCGGCCCGTTGGCCAGCGAGGCCCTGAGCTGGTTGCCGTCGTCCATCGACACGCCCTGCACCGGGATCGTGATCGCGGTGTCGATCGAGCTGTCGTCGCCGAGGTTCGGCAGGCCGGTCGCCTGGTTGTTGGCGATGATCGCGCCGACGCCGCCGGCCGCCTGGATGTTGACCGCCTTGCGCTTGAACGAGCACATGCCGCGGTCGGCGAGGACGATCTTGCCGGCGACGTTGTTGGTGAGCGGCTGGCAGGCGTCGGTGGCGGGCGCGGTGCCGTCGGTGGCCGCGACCAGCGCGCCGGTGATGTCGTAGATGCGCGGATCGAACGCGGCGCCGTCGACGTTCGGCGTGCGGCCGGTCGGCATCACGGTCATGTCGACGTGATCGGCGCCGGTCCACAGGTAGACCTGCATGCGCGGCGACATGCCGTCCTCGGGCGTCGACATGTTCGCGTTGTTGCGGGCGCCGCCGTTGGCGTTGTCCTGGGCCTCGGCGAGCAGCGGGTCGCCCTCGACGCCGCCGCGGCCGTAGTTGTCGAGCTGGCCGTTGGCGGCCGCCTCGACGAAGCCGGCGTCGTACCAGTCGTCGTGCAGCCAGTTCATCGTGTAGAAGAGGCTCGTGATCGCCGCCTTCTGCTGGTCGACGGTGGCGAGCGGGCCGCGGGCGACGTCGTAGACGCGGTCGAACGAGCCGGGCGCGGTGACCGACGCGTGGAAGTCGGGCGCGTTGAAGCCGTCGGGCGGGTTGAGGTCGGTGTAGGCGTCGACGTGGTTGCCGTTCGTCTCGGTCGCGCCGGCGGGCAGCCACGGATCGGGCGCCGCCGCGCCGTCGGGATGGTTCAGGCCGTCGAGGGCGACCAGCGAGGGCGGGATGTACGGCGGGCGCGGGCCGCCGGGGGCGCCGCCCGGCAGCGGCGTGAAGTCGGCGACCGGCCCGTCGAGCGGGCGGAGGTCGCCGGTCGTGTCGGCCCACACGCGGTAGTGGAAGGCGTCGTCGGTGAGGTTGGTCTGCGCGAGCACCTCGCCGCTGTCGGCGGAGACGACGGTGCGGAAGAGCTGGCTGTCGGTGCCGGTCGGCGACGCCGCGCTGTACGCCTCGACGATCCAGGCGGCCTCGAGGTGGTCGCCGGCGTCGTGCCACATGCGGCGCGCGCGGGCCTGGCTGACGTACGGCGTCGCGCCGTCGGGGCTGTGGAACCAGACCTCGTCGGCGGTGCCGCCGGCCTTCGCGATCAGGTTCGACGGATCGGCGCCGAGGCCGTGGGTCGCGCCGATCGCGCGCGAGACGGCGTCGGCGGCGGCGAGGCGGAAGCTGCCGTGGCGATCGACGTCGCGCGGGATGGCGACGCCCGAGGCGGCGCCGAGCGAGCCGTCGGGGCGGACGAGGACGCGCAGCTCGCGGCGGTGGACCGGGAGGCCGTCGACCGACTGCTGCACGCGCACGATGTCGCCGAGGTGGCCGTGCACCGTGGCGATCGGCGTGAGGTCGGCGGTGCCGGCGGGCGCGCCCCAGGCCGGGGCGAGGCGGGCGACGTACGCGAGCGCGGCCGCGGTCGGGGCGTCGATGCGCTCGCCGCCGCCGGCGAACAGGCGGGCGCGCTGGCCGCCCTGCGTCATCGGCACCGCGCGGACCGGCGCGGACGGATCGGCGCCGCCGGGCGTGGTCGTCGCCGCGCGCGCGATCGAGCCGGAGTTGCCGCCTCCGCCGCCGCGGTCGCCGCAGGCGGCGAGCGCGAGGCCGAGCGCGATGGAGGACAGCGGGGACAACGACGCCAGGAGCGAGCGCATCGCGGCGCAGTGTACTCGCGACAAGCGCGACACCGAGTGCGAATGCACGTCGACGCCGATCAGTTGCTGTCAGGTCCTGATGCGCGCGATCCGCGGTCCGATCGCCGGTGTATGTTGGCCTGGTGACGAGGCTTTGGCGACTGACGCGCAGCGCCAGGAGCGGCGCATAACGTGGCGGTCGGACTCGGGTGCATGCGACTCGCGACCGCGACCGACGCGACGGACGCAGGCGCGGTCGACGTGCTCGCGGCGGCGCTCGAGGCGGGCGTCGCGGTGCTCGACACCGCGGACGTGTACGGGCGCGACGACGCGGAGCGCGGGCGCAGCGAGCGGCAGGTGGCGGCGGCGCGGGCGCGCACCGGCGCGGCGGTCCGCGTGATGACGAAGGGCGGGCTCACCCGGCCGGGTGGGGCGTGGGTGCCGGACGGGCGCGCGCGCAGCCTGGCGGTGGCGGCGCGGGACAGCCGCGCGCGGCTCGGGGTGGAGGCGATCGATCTCTACCTGCTGCACGCGATCGATCCGCGGGTGGCGCTGGCGACCAGCGTGCGCGCGCTGGCGCGGCTGGTCGAGGACGGCGTGGCGCGCGCGGTCGGGCTCGCGAACGTGGGGCGCGTGCAGGTCGAGGCCGCGCGGGCGCTCGCGCCGATCGCGGCGATCTCCGTCGAGCTGGGGCCGCACCAGGTGGACGCGATCCGCGGCGGGCTCGTGCGCTGGTGCCGCGAGCAGGGCCTCGAGGTGTTCGCGCACCGGCCGCTCGGCGGGCCGGATCGCGCGCGGCGGCTGGCGGCCGACGCGGAGCTGGCGGCGATCGCGGCGGCGCACGGGGCGAGCGCGGCGGAGGTGGTGCTGGCGTGGCTGGCGGGGCAGGGTGTCGTGCCGCTGCCGGGGCCGACGACGATCGAGCACGCGCGGGCCGCGGCGCGGGCGGGCGCGCTGGTGCTCGACGACGAGGCGCGGCGCGCGCTCGACCGGCGGTGGCTCGGTGAGGGGGTCGCGCCGGTGCGATCGATCGCCGCGGCGCCGTCGTCGTCGTCGCCGTCGTCGTCGCCGTCGCCGTCGCCGTCGTCGTCGCCGTCGTCGTCGTCGTCGTCGTCGTCGTCGTCGTCGTCGGCCGGCGAGCTCGTGATCATCATGGGCCTGCCCGGCGCGGGGAAGAGCACGCTCGCCGGGCCGCTCGTCGCGCAGGGCTACCTGCGGCTCAACCGCGATCTCCGCGGCGGCACGCTCGGCGGCGTCGCGCGCGAGCTCGAGCGCGCCCTCGCCGCGGGCACGCGCCACGTCGTGCTCGACAACACGTACATGACGCGCGCGAGCCGCGCCGCGGTGGTCGCGGCCGGCCGTCGCCATGGCGTGCCGGTCCGCTGCGTGTGGCTCGACACGTCGCTCGAGGACGCGCAGGTGAACGCGTGCGCGCGCATCCTCGCCGCCCACGGCCGCCTGCCCGAGCCCGACGAGCTGAACCGGCTCGCGCGCCGCGACCCGGCCTGCTTCCCGCCGGGCGTGCAGTTCAACCATCGCCGGCAGCTCGAGCCGCCGGGCGACGACGAGGGCTTCGCGTCGATCGAGCGCCGCGCCTTCACCCGCGCGCCCGACGCGGCCGCGGGCGCCGCCGCGCTCGTCGTCGACGTCGACGACCTCGTCCGGGTCGGCCGTCCGACCTCGCCGTCCGACGTCCGCCTCGCGCCCGGCGCCGCCGAGACGCTCGCCATGTGGCGCGCCGCCGGCTGGCTCGTCGTCGGCACCGCCTGGCAGCCCGACCTCGCGGGCCCCGCCGCCGCCTCACCGGCCCACGCCGAGGCTGCGCACGGGCCCGGCGCCGGGCTCCATCACCAGCCGCGGGACGTCGCCCGGCAGGTCGCCGCC
>DASZXE010000037.1:0-1569 GCA_035546475.1 Kofleriaceae bacterium | reverse complement strand
TCGCCGACGTGCAGTGGACGCCGGTCGATATTTCCGGCACGGAAACGTCATGAACGACATGTCCCCGCGCAAGAGTGTGCCCGCCACGCTCCGCCGCCCGCTCGATCTTGCCGAGGCCGGCCTCATCGCGGCTTCGGACATTGCGGTCCTCGACGAAGTCGCCGCCCGCTATGCCGTCGCCGTGACGCCGGCCATGGCCGCCATCATCGACCGCGCCGACCCCGTCGATCCGATCGCCCGCCAGTTCATTCCCGACGCGCTCGAATTGCAGACCACGCCCGACGAGCTGGCCGATCCGATCGGCGACGCCGCCCACGAGGTCACGCCCGGCCTCATCCATCGCTATCCGGACCGCGTGCTGCTCAAGCTGGTCTCCTCCTGTGCCGTCTACTGCCGCTTCTGCTTCCGCCGTGAAACGGTCGGGCAGGGCGAGGGCCTGTCGCCGGCTGATCTCGCTGCCGCGCTGGATTACATCCGCGCCACCCCCGCCGTCTTCGAGGTCATCGTCTCCGGCGGCGACCCGCTGGTTGCTTCGCCGCGCCGCCTCGCCGCCCTCGTGCGCGAGGTCGCCGCGATCCCCCATGTCGAGCTGGTGCGTTTCCACACCCGCGTTCCCGTCGTCGCGCCCGAGCGCGTTACGCCGGATCTGGTCGCCGCCCTCAAGGCGGAGGGGGTCGCGACGTGGGTCGCCATCCATGCCAATCATCCGCGCGAGCTGACCGAGGACGCCCGCGCCGCGCTGGCCGCGCTCGCTGATGCCGGCATCCCGCTCGTCTCCCAGTCCGTCCTGCTGCGCGGCGTCAACGACGACGTCGAGACTCTCGCGCAGCTCATGCGCGCCTTCCTCGCCGCGCGCGTGAAGCCCTACTACCTTCACCACGCCGACCTCGCGCCCGGCACCGCCCATTTCCGCACCACGATCGAGGAAGGCCAGGCGCTGGTGCGGGCGCTCCGCGGTCGCGTCTCCGGTCTCGCCCAGCCGGCCTACGTCCTCGACATACCGGGCGGCCACGGCAAGGTGCCGGTCGGCCCGCAGTATCGCGACGGCGATCGGGTCGAGGATTATCGCGGCCGGGCGCACGTTTATCGGCCGGGCTCCTAGCGTCACAGGACTGTCATCTGCTTCGGCCACATAACGGCGCCTGCATCTGGAGCGCTGTCGTGGCCGAGCCCGTCTATAACGTCCTGTTCCTCTGCACCGGCAACTCCGCCCGCTCGATCATGGCCGAGGCTATTCTGAGCCGCGAAGGTCGCGGTCGCTTTCGCGCGTATTCGGCGGGCAGCCACCCTGGCGGCAGTGTCAATCCGCATACCCTCACGCTGCTGTCGACTCTGGGTTACGACACCGCCGGCTTCCGCTCCAAGAACTGGGACGAGTTCGCCGCGCCCGGCGCGCCCGAGATGGATTTCATCTTCACCGTCTGCGATGACGCCGCCGGCGAGACCTGCCCGGTGTGGCCGGGCCATCCCGCCACCGCTCATTGGGCGGTGACCGATCCCGCCCGGGCGTCCGGCACGCCCGCCGAGATCGCGGAGGCGTTCGACGAAGCCTATCGGCTGCTCGCCAAT
>DASZXE010000036.1:0-1518 GCA_035546475.1 Kofleriaceae bacterium | reverse complement strand
TCCGTGGCATCGGCGGGGCGACCGGCTGCGCGCGCGTGCCCGGGCGGCGATCGAGGTGGACGTGGGCGGCGGCGACCAGCCCGCGGCCGAGCTCGGCGAGGCGGGGATCGTGCGTCGGGCCGGCGGCCACCGCGTGGATCGCGGCGCGCAGATCGGCCAGCCGCGCGCTGCGCCGCTCCAGCTCGCGCAGGTGGTGTTGCATCTTGAGGACCACCGCGCGGGCCGACTCGTCGATGCGAGCGCTCAGCCCCGCGAGGACGCCGCCGGCGGCGAAGAAGGCGGCGTGGGCGCCGATCCGCTCGCCGGGCGGCACCACCGCCGCGGCCCGCAGCGCCCGCGGCGCGGCCGCGCGATCCTCGATGACCACCGCGTGGCAGTGATCGAGCGCAGCGCGGTGGCGCGGCGTCGCCAGGTCGTGCAGGCGGCCGGCGATCTCGCTGCGCAGCTCGTCGATCCGCCGCACGTAGACGGCCACGTAGCGCTCGAGCCAGCCGAGGATGGCCCGCAGCGCGTCGACGTCGTACGGGCGCGACGCGAACGCCAGCATCTCGGCGCGGAACGTCAACAGCTCGGCGCCGACCTCGTCGATCGCGTCGCTGGTCGCCTCGACCAGGTACAGCGCGCGCCGGGCGGCGTCCGCGCTGTGCGCGCCGCCGCGCCAGTCGTCGAGCACCCGCCGCAGCTCGCGCAGGTGGCCGAGGACGTCCTGGAGGCGGTCGCGGCTGTCGCCGGCGCGCCCGGCGAGCTTGGCGGCCAGCCGGGCCTCCAGCCACTCGAGCAGCGCGACGGTGTCCTCGGCGAGCCGGTAGCGGAACCGCTCGCGGCGGTTGTCGCGATAGCTGCGCAGCTTGTGGGCCTCGACGATCCGCTCGACCGCGCCCCAGCCGACGAGCTGGCCGACGTCCTGCGCGAACAGCGCGCCGTCGTACGGGCCGTGCGCGCGAAGCGGCTCGCCGATCCTGAGCAGGACGTCCTCGTGCAGCGGCTCGAGCTCGTGATCGCGGCGGTAGAGCAGGAGCGCGTAGAGGATGGTCAGGTACCAGGGCGCGCGCTCGGCGGTGAGGACGCTGGCGATCCGGCCGTCGAGCGCGCGGCGGAGCACCGGCGCGCAGCCGTCGGTGAAGGCGGACGCGCGGGCGCCCGGCTCGGCCGCGATCAGCCGTCGGGCGGCCGCGCTATCGTGGGCGTCGTGGAGCAGCCCACGCTCGTCGACGCCCTCCGCGCCGCTGCTGCCGACGGCGGCGTCCGGCGGGCGTTCGACGCGATCCTCGATCGGCGCGAGCGCGACGGCCGGCTGCCGGCGACGATCACCCTCGACGTCGACGCCGGCGCGCTCTCCACGCTGCGGGCCGTCTTCTCCCCGCGCGCGGTGACGGTGACGGCCGACGGCCGCGCGCGCATCCACCTGCGCCGGGTCGCCGCCGGGCCCGCGCTCGACGCGCTGCTCTACGCCGCCCTCGACCGCGCGCCCCGCGATCCGGCCGCCGAGCGCGCCGGCCTGCGCGCCGAGCTGGTGGC
>DASZXE010000035.1:0-17060 GCA_035546475.1 Kofleriaceae bacterium | reverse complement strand
GCCCGGCCGCCAGCATCGCCGCCGCGAGCCCGCGCGCATCGGCCTGCGCCGGCGTCGACGCGATCACGCCGCGCGCGGCGAGCGCCCACGCGGTCGCGCTGCCGACCGCCCACACCGACGGCGCGCCGGCGGCCCGCAGCCGCGCCGGCTCGCCGATCGCCTCCAGCAGCGCGTGGGCGCCGCGCGCGCTCGCCACCACGATCGCGTCGAAGTCGGCGAGCCGCGCCAGCGCCCGCGCCAGCCGCTCCTGCTCCTCGGCCGACGCGGGCCCGGTGCGGGTCACCGGCAGCGCGATCGCGTCGAGGCCGAGCGGCGCGAGCGTCGCCGCGTACGCCGCGATCGCCTGCGCGCTGCGGGTCAGGACCGCCCGGGCCACGCCCGACGGTACCGCAGCTCGCGCGCGCGGCGCGACTTCGCCGTCCCCCGCGCGCTCGGGCCGGGCACCTCGGCTGCTACAGTGCCGCCGATGACGTCGTCCTCCCGCACGATCCAACGGCTCCTGGTCGCCAACCGCGGCGAGATCGCGCTGCGCGTGATGCGCACCTGCCGCGAGCGCGGCATCGAGACGGTCGCCGTCTACAGCGACGTCGATCGCGCCGCGCCCCACGTCCTGTTCGCCGACCGCGCGGTCGCCATCGGCCCGGCGCCGGCGCGCGAGAGCTACCTCGTCATCGACAAGATCCTCGCCGCCTGCGCCGCGTCGGGCGCCGACGCCGTCCACCCCGGCTACGGCTTCCTGTCCGAGAACGAGGAGTTCGCCGAGGCGTGCGCCCGGGCCGGCATCACCTTCGTCGGCCCGCGCGCCGACGCGATGCGCATCATGGGCTCGAAGACCGAGGCGCGGAAGGCGGTCAGCGCCGCCGGCACGCCGGTCGTCCCCGGCGACAACGGCCCCGCCGGCAACGGCTTCCCCGACGCCGCGCAGGCGCTCGCCGCCGCCAGGCAGATCGGCTTCCCGGTCCTCATCAAGGCGGCGGCCGGCGGCGGCGGCAAGGGCATGCGGCTGGTCGCCGGCGAGGCCGACTTCACCGCCGCCTTCGACGGCGCACGCCGCGAGGCCCTGGCCGGCTTCGGCGACGACACCGTCTACCTCGAGAAGGCGATCGTCCGCCCGCGCCACATCGAGATCCAGGTCTTCGGCGACGAGCACGGCAACCTCGTCCACCTCGGCGAGCGCGACTGCTCGATCCAGCGCCGGCACCAGAAGGTGATCGAGGAGGCGCCGTCGCCGGTGGTCGGCGCCGAGCTGCGCGCGCGCATGGGCGCCGCCGCGGTCGCCGCGGCGAAGGCGGTCGACTACCTCGGCGCCGGCACCTGCGAGTTCCTCCTCGGCGGCGACGGCGGCTTCTACTTCCTCGAGATGAACACCCGGCTGCAGGTCGAGCACCCGGTGACCGAGCTCGTCTACGGCGTCGATCTGGTCGGCTGGCAGCTCGACGTCGCCTGCGGCAAGCCGCTGCCGTTCACGCAGGAGGAGCTCGACCTCCGCCGGCGCGGCCACGCCGTCGAGTGCCGCGTCTACGCCGAGGACCCGGTGAAGTTCCTGCCGTCGCCGGGGACGATCACGCACCTGCGGGTGCCCGACGGGCCGTACGTCCGCAACGACAGCGGCTGCTACGAGGGCGCCGAGATCCCGGTCCACTACGACCCGATGATCTCGAAGCTGGTCGTCTGGGGCGACGATCGCGCCGCCTCGATCGCGCGCATGCGCCGCGCGCTCGACGAGTACCAGGTGCGCGGCATCGAGACCAACCTGCCGTTCCACCGGCTCGCCGTGCGCCACGCCGCGTTCATCGCCGGCGAGTACGACACCGGCTTCATCGGCCGCGAGCAGGCGGCGCTCACGCCGCGCGCCGCCGGCGGCGAGCTCGAGGCCGCGATGATCGCCGCGGCGCTCGACACCCTGGGCCGCGCGCCGCGCACGCCGGCGGCCACCGCCGCGACGTCACCGGCCGCCGCGCCGTCGTCGACGCCGTCGGCCTGGCGCACCGGCGCGCGCGGCTGGCGCGGCGCCTGATCGGCGGCGGGAGGATCGAACATAGAACGACCCGCGCCGTCGTTCCAACGGCAAAAGCGCGCGCGCGATCGCGCAGGGCGTGCATGCGCGCGGGTGATTGCCATCCGACGGCGCGCTGGGTATGACGGCCCGTGCCCAACCAGACCAAGTTCGTGTTCGTCACCGGCGGCGTGGTGTCGTCCCTCGGCAAGGGCCTGCTGGCGGCGTCGATCGGCGCGCTCATGGAGAACCGCGGCCTCAAGGTCGCGAACATGAAGCTCGACCCGTACATCAACGTGGATCCGGGCACCATGAACCCGATCCAGCACGGCGAGGTCTACGTCACCGACGACGGCGCCGAGACCGACCTCGACCTCGGCCACTACGAGCGCTTCGTGTCGACGAAGATGTCGAAGCTCAACAACATCACCACCGGCCAGGTCTACTCGGCGGTGATCGGCAAGGAGCGGCGCGGCGAGTACCTCGGCTCGACGGTGCAGGTCATTCCCCACATCACCGACGAGATCAAGGAGCGCATCCTGGCGTGCGCCGGCGGCATGGACCTCCTCATCGTCGAGGTCGGCGGCACCGTCGGCGACATCGAGTCGCTGCCGTTCCTCGAGGCGGTGCGCCAGCTCCGCGTCGAGCTCGGCCACCAGAACTCGGTCTCCGTCCACCTGACGCTGGTGCCGTACATCGGCGCCGCCGGCGAGTACAAGACCAAGCCGACGCAGCACTCGGTCCAGAAGCTGCGCGAGATCGGCATCCAGGCCGACGTGCTGGTCGTCCGCTGCGACACGCGGCTCGAGCCGGAGCTGATCAAGAAGACGGCGATGTTCTGCAACGTCGCCCAGGACGCCGTCTTCCAGTCGATCGACGTCGACACCGTCTACCGGCTGCCGCTCGTGCTCGCCGAGCAGGGCCTCGACGACAAGCTCGGCAAGCTGCTCAACATCTGGTCGCGCGGCGCCCGGCTGTCGGCGTGGGAGGAGATCACCGAGAAGGTCACCAAGCCGAAGCGCAAGGTCGTCGTCGGCTTCGTCGGCAAGTACGTGCAGCTCGTCGAGAGCTACAAGAGCCTCAACGAGGCGCTGCTCCACGGCGGCATCGCCAACGACTGCAAGGTCGAGATCCGCCACATCGACAGCGAACAGATCGAGCAGCAGGGGCCGGCCGCGTTCCTCGCCGACGTCGACGGCGTGCTGGTCGCGCCCGGCTTCGGCGCCCGCGGCACCGAGGGCAAGATCGCCGCGGTCCGCTTCGCGCGCGAGGGCAAGGTGCCGTACTTCGGCATCTGCTTCGGCATGCAGATGGCGTGCATCGAGTACGCGCGCCACGTCTGCCACCTCGATCGCGCGAACTCGAGCGAGGTCGACCCGACGACGCCGCACCCGGTCGTCGACCTGATGCCCGACCAGCACGGCGTTGTCGACAAGGGCGCGACGATGCGGCTCGGCGCCTACCCGTGCAAGCTCAAGCCGGGCACCAAGGCGGCCGAGGCGTACGGCTCGACGGAGATCAGCGAGCGCCACCGCCACCGGTGGGAGATCAACAACCGCTACCGCGAGCAGCTCGAGCAGGCGGGCATGGTCATCAGCGGCCTGTCGCCCGACGGCCGCCTCGTCGAGATGATCGAGCTGCCGTGGCACCCGTACTTCGTCGCCTGCCAGTTCCACCCGGAGTTCAAGTCGCGGCCGGGCGCGCCGCACCCGCTGTTCTCGCGCTTCGTCAAGGCCGCCCTCGAGCACCAGGACCGGGCGGCCCGCAAGGTCGCCTGACGTCTCACGAACCGAAGTGCCTGGCGTAGCCCTGGATGCGGGCGCGCAGGCGGGCGTGCAGCATCGGGCTGGCGTCGCCGAGGGCGTCGGCGATGACGAGCGCCTCGTCGCGGTAGGCGATGCGCTTCTCGCGCGGCCAGGCGGCCGGCGGCGGCGCGAGGTTGGTGACCCGGTCGGCGAGCTTCACCATCCAGACCTCGCGCGGCTGGGCGCGGATGCGGCGCAGGCTGTCGGCCGTCCGCTCGGGCTTCGGTAGCCGGTCGTCCTTCGACAGCGCGAGCACGCCGGCGGCGACGCCGTGGTCGAAGCGGCGCGCCAGCTCGGCCACCAGCTCCGCCCGCGCCTCGGCGGTGTCCGCCGTGTCCTCGACGGTGTCGTGGAGGAGCGCGCACAGGACCGCCAGGTCGGGGTCGTCGAGCAGCGCCCGGTCGACCTCGATCGCCGCGATCGTCTCCGCCGCCACCGACACGACGTGCACGAGGTAGGGCAGCCCCGAGCCCGGCACGACCTGGCCCTCGTGGCGGCGCGCCGCGAACTGCAGCGCCTCGACGTAACGGTCCGGCGAGAACAGCACGCGCGGAGCATAGCCGCCGCCGGCCGCGGCGCCGCGGCGCGCGCGGCGACGGCCTCCGAAGCCCGCTCGGGATCGCAGTGTTCCCCCGGTTTCCCCGTTCCGTCGCGCGCGCCCCGGCCTTACCTTCCTCATGAACGCGGGCGGTTAGCAACTTCCAGGCCATGCGACGACGGCGACCCTTTACAACCGGCCCATCGCCCGGTATCTTGGCTGGGAAGTCGGCGCAACCACATCGCGTGCCAACGTCGCTCTCATGCTCAAGTCATCACATTTGTTGGCGAACTTGAAGGAGTAACCGATGGCAATGGAGATGCGCCAGGAGCTGAGGCTCTCGCAGCAACTGGTGATGACCCCCCAGTTGCAGCAGGCCATCAAGCTGCTCCAGCTATCCCGTCTCGAGCTCGCGGACATGGTCCACGACGAGATGCTCGAGAACCCGATCCTGGAGGACGACATCGAGTCGTCCGCCGAGCGGGCCGCCGAGCGCGAGCTCCTGGGCGGGGAAGACCAGCTCGCGATGCAGGTCGAGCGGGCGGGCAACACCGAGACCCCGCTCGAGCAGCCGCAGGTCGAGAACCCGAACCAGATCGAGATCAAGGCCGACGGCACCGCCGTCAACGAGATCGACTGGGAGAACTACCTCGACAACTACACGATGGCCGCGCCGATGCCGGCCTACCGGGCCGACAGCGAGGAGATGCCCTCGCTCGAGCAGACGCTGACCCGGCCGCCGACCCTGCACGACCACCTCGCCTGGCAGCTCAAGCTCTGCGACCTGTCCGACAAGGAGAAGGAGATCGGGCTCATCATCATCGGCAACATCGACGCCAGCGGCTACTTCAAGGAGCCGACCGTCGAGGAGCTGGCCGGCGACGAGGAGGTCAGCGAGGAGCTGGTCGAGAAGGTGCTCGAGCGGATCCAGACCTTCGACCCGATCGGGGTCGGCGCCCGCAGCCTGGCCGAGTGCATGCTGATCCAGGCGATGGCGTGCGGCCAGGACGACGACCTGGTCGTCAAGATGATCAGGTCGCACCTCGGCAACCTGGAGAAGAAGAACTACCAGGCGATCGCGCGCGACCTGAAGCAGCCGCTCGAGGAGATCTACGAGGCCGCCAAGGTCATCATGGACTTCGACCCGCGGCCGGGCCGCCAGTACGCGTCCGACGACGCGCACTACATCACGCCCGACGTCTACATCCACAAGGTGGGCGACAAGTTCTTCGTCGTCCCCAACGACGACGGCCTGCCCAAGCTGAAGATCTCGAACTTCTACAAGGCGGCGATGGGCAACGGCGCCGCGTCGAAGGACTACGTGCAGGACAAGCTGCGCTCGGCGCAGTGGTTGATCCGGTCGATCCAGCAGCGCCAGCGCACGATCATCAAGGTCAGCGAGTCGATCCTGAAGTTCCAGCGCGACTTCTTCGACAAGGGGATCGCGTTCCTGAAGCCGCTCATCCTCCGCGACATCGCCGAGGACATCGGCATGCACGAGTCGACGGTGTCGCGGGTCACGACCAACAAGTACGTGCACACGCCGCAGGGCATCTTCGAGCTGAAGTTCTTCTTCAACAGCGGCATCTCGCGGACGAACGGCGAGGACCTGGCGTCGCAGGCGGTGAAGTCGAAGATCAAGGAGCTGGTCGACGCCGAGGACCCGAAGCGGCCGCACTCCGATCAGAAGATCGTCGAGATGCTGAAGAAGACCGGCATCGACATCGCCCGCCGCACCGTCGCGAAGTACCGCGAGCAGATGGGCATCCTCAGCTCGTCGAAGCGCAAGCAGGTCTGGTAGCCGGCGCGCCCGCCGCGCGCTCGCTCGTCGACGGCGAGGGTGGCGGCGAGGTCGAGGGTGGCGGCGAGGTCCACGCCCACGTCGACGGGACCGCGACGGCGACGGCGACGTCGGCCTGCCGTGGACCTGCCGTGGCCCAGGCGGCGGCCCCCGCGCGGGATCGTAGACCCTTCCCGCGGCGATCGCCAAGCGCGGCGGGCGGCAAGGAGCCGCAGGCGATGGACGCGTCCCGTCACCCTGTCGCCACCGACGCGCGGCGCTACACTCGACGCAGACAAGGCCACGGAGGAACAATGCAATTCTCGGTCACGTTCCGGCACATGGAGCCCTCGGAAGCGCTGAAGTCGTACGCGCGCGAGCGGATGGATCGGATCCGGAAGTACCTGCCGGATCCGATCGCGTGCCACGTGGTGTTCGGCGTCGAGCGGCACAACCACCGCGTCGACGTCAACTTCCAGCTCCACAACGGCCTCGCCATCGCGGGCCACGAGATCACCGAGAACATGTACTCGTCGATCGATCTGGTGATCGCCAAGATCGAGCGCCAGGTCCGTCGCTACAAGGGCAAGATCGAGGAGCAGCGGGTGCGTCCGCACCACGTCGCGCCGCTGCCGTGGTCGCACTCGATCGTCAAGGAGTCGGTCACCGACGGCGACAACGCGGGGGCGGACGGCGCCGCGCCGCAGGCGTCGCCGCCGGCGCCGCAGTACAGCGTGGTCAAGACCGAGGAGTCGCTGGCCAACCCGATGACCGTCGACGACGCCATCGCCCAGCTCGAGCTCACCCACTCGAGCGTGCTGGTCTTCCGGAGCCTGCAGGCCGGGAACCGGGTGTCGGTCGTCTACCGCCGCGACGACGGGTCGTATGGCCTGATCGAGACCCCGGCGGGCGCGTAGCCGGTCGGGGGCCCGCGCGGCGCCGGCGTCGGCCCGAGCGATCCCTCCGCGGCCGCGCCCGGACGTGGTAGCTTGGCCGCGTCGGAATGAAGATCGTCGACCTGATCGGGCGCGACATGCTGGTGCCCTCGCTGGGCGCCACGGACAAGCGTGGCATCCTCGAGGAGCTGGCGGGTCACATCGCCAGCCGTCATCCGCGCATCGATCGCGCCACGCTCACGCGCATCCTGATCGATCGCGAGGCGCTGGCGTCGACCGCCATCGGCGAGGGCGTGGCCATCCCGCACGGCAAGCTGGCGGCGGTCAACGAGATCGTCGCCTGCCTCGGGCGCGCGCCCGCCGGCGTCGACTTCGACTCGATGGACAAGCAGCCGACGTACCTGTTCTTCGTGCTGGTCGCGCCCGAGTCGTCGACCGGCGCCCACCTGAAGGCGCTCGCGCGGATCAGCCGGGTCTTCAAGGACGCCGCGTTCCGCAAGCGGCTGCGCGAGGCGCCCGACGCCGACGCGATGTTCCAGGTCATCGCCGACGAGGACGCCAAGTACTGACGGGGCAGGCCGAGGAGTATCGAGGACGACGAGCACGACGAGCCGATAGACGAGGACGCTTGATGAGCACGCGCATCCGGACCCCGCAGGTGACCGCCGCCCAGCTCCTGGCCCCCGAGGTGGGGCTGGAGCTGCGGGTGGTCGCCGGTGAGGCCGGGCTCGATCGCACGATCGCGGTGCCTCGCATCCAGAAGCCGGGGCTCGCGCTGACCGGCTGGGCGGAGCAGCTCCACGACGAGCGGCTCCTCATCCTCGGCGGCACCGAGATCTCGTACCTGCAGGCGATCGACACCACCGCGCGGCAGATCGGCATCGAGACCGTGCTCGCGTCCCAGCCGGCGGCGGTCGTGGTGTGCCGCGGCCTGGTCCCGCCGGCCGAGCTGGTGACCGCGTGCGAGGCGGCGCGGGTGCCGCTGCTCTGCTCGAGCCTCATCACCGCCGAGCTGATCGTGCGGGCGTCGGGCTGGCTGACCGACGAGATGGCGCCGCAGACGTCGATCCACGGCGTCCTCCTCGACGTCCTCGGCATCGGCGTGCTGCTCCTCGGCAAGAGCGGCATCGGCAAGAGCGAGACCGCGCTCGACCTGGTGGTGCGCGGCCACCGCCTGGTCGCCGACGACATCGTCGAGCTGCGCCGCAAGGGCGGCTTCGTGTTCGGCACCGGCTCCGGGATCATCCGCCACCACATGGAGATCCGCGGGCTCGGCATCATCAACATCAAGGACCTGTTCGGCATCGCGGCGGTGCGCAAGACGAAGAAGGTCGAGCTGGTCGTCGAGCTGGTCGAGTGGAGCGAGCACGAGGAGTACGACCGCCTCGGCCTCGAGGAGCACCGCTACGCGATGCTGGATCTGAGCGTGCCGCTCGTGCGCATCCCGGTGCGGCCGGGCCGCAACCTGGCGACGATCATCGAGGTCGCGGCGCGCAACCAGCTCCTCAAGCTGCAGGGGCACAACTCGGCGGTGGCGTTCCAGGAGCGGCTCAACCGGGCCATCGCGGAGGCGACCCCCCGCGGCAACTTCGACGTCGACGTGATCGAGTAGGGCGGCGGCGTGCAGATCGTCATCGTCACCGGACTGTCGGGCGCGGGCAAGTCGACCGCGCTGCGCGCGCTCGAGGACGTCGAGTTCTTCTGCGTCGACAACCTGCCGCTGCCGATGGTCGGCGACCTGATCGACCGGATGGCGCAGGGCGAGAGCGACAAGGTCGCGATCGCCATCGACGCCCGCCAGAAGCGCCACCTGCCGGGCTGGCGCGAGCACCTCGAGCGCCTGCGCCGCGCCGGCCATCGCATCGAGGTGATGTTCCTCGACGCGCGCGACGACGTCCTCCTGCGGCGGTTCTCGGAGACGCGCCGCCGCCACCCGCTGACCGGCGACGACCTGCCCGACGGCATCCGCCGCGACCGCGAGATCATGGCCGAGCTGCGGCAGGGCGCGGCGGTCGTCGACACGTCGAGCCTCACGCTCCACCAGCTCAAGGGGATCATCCAGGAGCGCTACGGCGGCACCGGCAAGCTCGCCGTCACCATGGTGTCGTTCGGCTTCAAGCACGGCCTGCCGATCGAGTTCAACATCGTGCTCGACGTCCGGTTCCTGCCGAACCCGTACTTCGAGCCGTCGCTCACCCACCACGACGGCCGCGACCCCGAGGTGCACCGCTTCGTGTGCGACTCCGGGCCGGGCCGCGACTTCTGCGACCGCGTGGAGAGCCTGCTGCGCTTCTCGCTGCCCCAGTTCCAGCACGAGGGCAAGCTGTACGTGACCATCGCCGTCGGATGTACCGGCGGCCGCCACCGCTCGGTGGCGATCGTCGAGGAGCTGCGCCGGCGGCTCGGCGGCGACTGGGACCTTCTCGTCCGGCACCGCGACGTGGAACGGGGGGAATGACGTGGCCGACCGAGACACTGCCGAACGCACGCTCTTGATCAAGAACGAGCTCGGGCTCCACGCCCGGGCAGCGACCAAGTTCGTCCAGCTCGCCAGCAAGTTCCCGTGCGAGGTCACCGTCAGCAAGGACGGCCACGACGTCAACGGCAAGAGCATCATGGGCGTCCTGATGCTGGTGGCCGCCAAGGGCACGACGATCACCGTGCGCGCGAAGGGCGCGCAGGCCGATGCGTGCGCGGCCGCGCTGGCCCAGCTCGTCGACGACAAGTTCGGAGAGGATCGCTAGTGGCGCTGACCGGCCGCGACGACGCCCGTCACGAGGTGCGGCGCGTGGGGGTGGCGGCGGCGGCCGGCGTCGCCATCGGCCGCGCGTTCCTCGTCGGCCGCGATCTGATCAAGGAGCCGCGCTACCACCTGGAGGCCGACGACCTCGAGGCCGAGATCGCGCGGCTGCACCGGGCGATCGCGCTGTCCGACAAGCAGCTCAACGGCATCAAGCACAAGCTGGCGACCGCCGAGTCGTCGAGCGACTTCCACATCATCACCGCGCACCAGCTCATGCTCCACGACGAGCACCTGGTCGACGCGACCATGCGCTACATCCGCGACGAGGCGATCAACGCCGAGTGGGCGCTGCGCAAGGCGGTCGAGGACATCCGCGGGGTGTTCGACGCGATCGAGGACGACTACTTCCGCGAGCGGCGCGCCGACATCGACTTCGTCGGCGAGCGCGTGCTGCGCAACCTGCTCGGCAAGGAGACCGGTCCGCTGCAGCCGCCGCCCGACGCGGTGGTGGTGGCGTACGACCTGTCGCCGGCGGACACCGCGCAGCTCCACAAGGCGGCGGTCGCCGGCCTGGTGACCGACGCCGGCGGCAAGACGTCCCACACGGCGATCATCGCGCGCGCGCACGAGATCCCGGCGGTGGTCGGCCTCGAGGACGTCACCGAGGTGATCGAGGAGGGCGACCTCCTGATCGTCGACGGCACGGCGGGCATCGTCATCATCAACCCGCTGCCGACGACGGTCGCCGAGTTCCGCGACGAGCAGCGGCGGCAGATGGCGGTCGAGCAGGCGCTGCTCGGCAACCGCGACCTGCCGGCGAAGACGAAGGACGGCACCGAGGTCGCGCTGTTCGCCAACATCGACGGGCCGGAGGAGATCGACGACGCGATCGAGCACGGCGCGGTCGGCATCGGCCTCACCCGCACCGAGTTCCTGTTCATGGTCGGCGACCGGATCCCCGACGAGGAGACCCACTACCGGTCGGCGGTCGACGCGCTCGAGCGGATGCGCGGCAAGCCGGTGACGATCCGCACCTTCGACCTCGGCGCCGACAAGCTGGCCGGCTTCCTCGAGGAGGCGCGGCTCGACGAGGTGAACCCGGCGCTCGGCCTGCGCTCGACGCGGCTGTGCCTGCACGAGCTGGGGCGCGGGCTGTTCCGCGCGCAGCTGCGCGGGCTCCTGCGGGCGTCGGTGCACGGGCCGCTGCGGCTCATGTTCCCGATGATCTCGGGCGTGGGCGAGCTGCGGGCGGCGCGCCGGGTGCTCGACGAGGTCAAGGGCGAGCTGCGCACGGAGGGCGTGCCGTTCGACGAGCAGATCCGGGTCGGCATCATGATCGAGATGCCGTCGGCGGCGATGTGCGCCGACCTGCTGGCGCCGGAGGTCGACTTCTTCTCGATCGGCACGAACGACCTCATCCAGTACACGATGGCGGTCGACCGCGTGAACGAGCTGGTCTCGTACCTGTACGAGCCGCTGCACCCGGCGATCCTGCGGCTGGTGCAGACGGTGACGCGGGCGGCGGACGCGGCCGGCATCAGCGCCAGCGTCTGCGGCGAGATGGCGGGCGACCCGGTGGTGGCGCCGGTGCTGGTCGGGCTCGGGCTCGTCGAGCTGTCGATGAGCGCGGTCGCCATTCCCGAGGTGAAGGCGGTGCTGCGGGCGACGTCGCGGGCCGAGCTGTCCGAGCTGAGCGACCGGCTCTTGAAGCTGCCGACCGCCAGCGACATCCGCGAGGCGGTGACGGAGTACCTGGCGCGGCAGGGCATCACGCCGCCGCCGAGCTGAGCCGGTGCTCGCTCGCGCGGTCAGCGGCGGCGGAGGCGCGCGACCGCGGAGGTGAGGGTGCGGGCGTCGACGGCGTGGGCGGTCGCGTGGGCGCGGTTGACGGTGCCGAGGTGGAAGCTGACGCCGGCGACGTTCGGCAGGTGCGCCGCGAGGTCGGCGGCGTTCGCGGAGCCGGCGCCGAACGAGACGAAGAGGGTGCGGCCGCCGGCGAGGACGTCGATGTCGCCGAGGCCGAGCTCGTCGTCGGGATCGGCGTCGCGGAGCGCGGCCCAGCCGTCGGCCTGGGCCGGCGACAGCTCGAGCTCGACGCGCTCGATCGAGGCGGGGTCGTGGTCGGCGACCGGGCCGAGGATCCAGTCGGGATCGTCGTCGAGCGCGGCGACGAGGCGGCAGAAGCCGATGCGGAGGTTGTCGTCGCGGAGCGCCTGCAGGAGCGCGGCCGGCGGCGTCGGCTGGGCGGCGAGCTCGACCTCGCGGATGCCGGCCTCGTCGAGCTCGGAGCGGATGGTGTCGGGGTCGACGCTCGCGTCGATGTGCGCGACGACGACGGCGGCGCCGGCCGCGTCGACGATCGCCCGCGCGGTCGCCGCGTCCACCCGCCAGGGCTCCACGAAGCGGGGGTCGATCACCATCGGCACGCCGATGATGCGCACGCCCTGCTTCACCAGCTCGCGCGCCAGCTCCGGCGTCGTCACCCGGTTCACCTTGATCGCCGTCATCCCGCGATCATGCCCGCCCGCCCCGCCGCGGTGAAGCGGTCAGCGCTCGGGGTTGGCGGGGCGGCAGACGGCGCCGGGGCCGTCGGCGATGGTGGTGCAGGTGGTGCCGGCCGGGCAGGGGCCCTTGCCGTTCGGGCAGGCGACCTCGCACGACTTGAACTGCGGGCCGCCCGCGCCGGCGATGCCGTAGTACTTCACGCAGGCGCCGACCTCGCAGCGGTCGTCGTCGCCGCAGTCGCTGCCGAGCTTGCTGAGGTCCATCGCGGCCTCGCCGCCGCTGCCGGCCGCGCTGCCGCTGTCGCTGCCGCTGCCGCTGCCGACGTCGTCGCCGGTGTGGCCCATGCCGCCGGGTGGCGTCGTCGTCGCGGCGGGCTTGGAGCCGCAACCGCAGGCGGCGACCACCGCCGCCAGCGCGAGGGACGTGAGCAGGGCAGCGAGGCGAGGCTGGAGCGACATGCGCGCAATCTACTACGGGGCTGCGCGCGCCGCCGGCAGCGCCGCCTCGCAACCGCGCGGCCGCGCCGCCGTGTCCGCCGGTCATGTCGCTCGTGCGTCCTCCGCCCTGCCGAGCACCGGCGGTGGCGGCGCTTGCGCGGGTGGAGGGCGAGGCGGGGCGGGGCGCGGGCGACGGGCCCTGACGGGCGGGGCGCGCGGGATTACAATGCGCGCCGATGTCGTGCCCGCGCCGTGTCGTCGCGATCGCCGCCGTGATCGCGGCGCTCGCGGCCGGCGGGGCGGGCCGGGCGCAGGCGGGTGACCCGCACCGGGTGTGGAGGACGATCGAGAGCCAGCACTTCGTCATCCACTACTACGAGCCGCTCGGCGACGTCGCGCACCGGCTGGCGGTGGTCGCCGAGCGGGCGCACCGCTCGCTGTCGCCGGCGCTCGGCCACGCGCCGGACCGCAAGACGATCATCGTCCTCACCGACGACACCGACGGCGCCAACGGCTTCGCGTCGGTGCTGCCGCGTAACCAGATCAACCTGTTCGCGACCGCACCCAACGCCGACTCGGTCCTCAACGACAACGACGACTGGCTCTACGACCTCGTCTCGCACGAGTACAGCCATATCCTCCACCTCGACACCATCGGCGGGCTGGCGTCGCTCTACAACCACGTCTTCGGCAAGACGTGGGCGCCGAACCAGGTGCTGCCCCGCTGGATCATCGAGGGCATCGCCGTCTACGAGGAGAGCCGGCGCAGCGCCGCCGGCCGCATCCGCAGCACCCAGTTCGACATGTACCTGCGCGTGCCGGTCCTGCAGGGCCAGGAGCTCGGCCTCGACCAGGTGTCGAACAACCCGATCCGCTTCCCGCGCGGCAACGCGGCCTACCTGTACGGCTCGCACTTCCTCGAGTACGTCTTCGATCGCTACGGCGACGACACGCTGCGGCGCATGTCGCACGCGAACGGCAGCTCGACGATCCCGTTCGGCATCAACCGCCAGCTCGCCGACGTCACCGGCACCAGCTTCGACGCGCTCTACGACGACTGGCGCGCCCACCTGCGGGCGAAGGCGACGCTGCAGCTCGAGGCGGTCGAACGGCGCGGCGTGCGCGCGGGCCGCCAGCTCACCTTCCACGGCGAGGCGGCGCGCAACCCGCGCTACGGCCGCGACGGCCGCGAGCTCTACTGGCTCGACTCCGACGGCATCAGCGACGCCGCGGTGCGCGCGCTGCCGGTCGGCGGGCCGCTCGGCGCCCAGCGCGACGTCCACTTCATCGAGCGGATCGGCGGCTTCGACGTCGACGGCGACGGCGGCCTGCTCTACGAGCAGAACTGGACGTTCCGCGACGTCTACTCGTTCCAGGACCTGTTCCACTGGGACCGGCAGAGCGGGCGCGTCGATCGGCTGTCGCGCGGCGAGCGCGCGCGCGAGCCGGCGCTGGCGCCCGACGGCAACCGGTTCGCCTTCACCCGCAACGGCGGGTCGCGCAGCGAGGTCGTGATCGGCGACCTGCGCACGCCGGGCTGGCGGCGCGTGGTGTGGAGCGGGCCGGGGCGCTTCGATCAGGCGTTCAACCCGGCGTGGTCGCCCGACGGCACCCGCGTCGCGTTCGTCGGCTGGCGGGCCGGCGGGTTGCGCGACATCCTGATCGCGCCGGTCGACGGCGGGCCGGCCGTCGAGGTGACGCACGACCGCGCGCTCGACGGCGATCCGGTGTGGTCGCCCGACGGCCGCACGCTCTACTTCACGAGCGACCGCACCGGCATCGCCAACGCGTACGCGCACGACCTCGACAGCGGCGAGACGTGGCAGGTGACGAACGTCATCGGCGGCGTCAGCGAGCTGGCGGTGTCGCCCGACGGGACCCGGCTCGCGTACACCGACTTCACCGGCAACGGCACCGACCTGTTCGAGCTGACCGTCGATCGCCGCACCTGGCTGCCGGCGCGGCCGTACGTCGACGATCGGCCGCCGGCGACGGTGGTGCCCGACGACGAGGTCGCGGTGTCGGCGCCGCGGCCGTACCGCCCGCTCGAGACGCTGGCGCCGCAGGCGTGGACGGCGGCGCTCGTGCTCGGCACCTACGGCCGCGCGGTCCAGGTCGAGACCAACGGCAGCGACGTCGCCGGCCTGCACGCGTACGACCTCGGCGCCACCGTCGATCTCGGCCGCGGCGACGTCAACGTCGGCGCGTCGTACGGCTACGGTGGCCTGCGGCCGGGGCTGCGGCTCGCGGCGAGCCGGCAGATCGCGCAGCGGACGTCGATCCGCCTCGACGGCGAGCCGGTGCCGTGGAGCGAGGAGGTGCTGAGCGCGACCGCCGGCGTCGGCATCCCGGTGCGCCACAACGACGAGAGCTCGCTGTCGCTCTCGTTCGACTACGACCTCGACTGGATCCGGCGCACCGAGGCGCCGCCGCTGACGGCCGATCCGGATCAGCCGCTGCCGTCGGTGCCGCTCGCCAACTACGTGAGCGCGGGGCTCGCGCTGCGCGGCGCCTACTCGCACGTGCGCGGCGTGCTGTACGGCGTCGGCCCGACCCACGGCGCGGAGGCGTCGGCGAGCCTGCGGATCGATCACCCGGCGATCGGCGCGACCTACCGCGCGCTGACGGTGTCGTGGTTCGCGCGCGGCTACTACAAGCTGCCGTGGGGCGTGACGCCGGTGCTCGCGCTGCGGGTGGTCGGCGGCCTGCGGGTGAGCTCGCTGGCGCGCGGCGCGGCGTTCGCGCTCGGCGGGCAGCCGACGCAGGACGTCGTGCAGTCGATCATCGACTCGAGCCGCGCGTCACCGACCGGCTTCCTGCGCGGGTATCCGCCGCGGGTGGTCGCCGGCAACACGTACCACCTGGCGAACCTCGAGTACCGCCAGCAGCTCGCCGAGATCGAGCGCGGGCCGTCGACGCTGCCGCTCTATCTCAAGCGGGTACACCTCGGGCTGCTCGTCGATGCCGGCATGGCGTACGACGACACGATCACCGCCGATCGCCTGCGGGTCTCGGTCGGCGCGGCGATCCGCCTCGACACGCTGATCGGCTTCTACGTCCCGGGCGCCTTCGAGCTCGGCTACGCGCACGGCCTCTGGTCCGACGGGATCGGCGAGGCGTGGTTCCACCTGACGTCGACGCTGTAGCCGCGCCCCGGAAGGCGCAGGGTCTACTTGCCGACCTTCTGGTAGGTGCCCATGAGCGTCGCCTCGGCGAGGACGTGCCCCTCCATGGCCTCGAGGAGCTCCTTCTTGCCGAGCGCGCCGCGATCGCCGAGCGTGGTGTCGAGCGCGTGCAGCTTGAAGAAGTAGCGGTGGCGGCCGATCGGCGGGCAGGGGCCGCCGTAGTGCGCCTTGCCCCAGTCGTTCTTGCCGGCGCGCGCGCCGGCGGGCGCGGAGCCCTCGACGGCGGCGGTGGTGCCGGCCGGGATGTCGTAGAGGACCCAGTGGACGTAGACGCGCTTCGGCGCCGCCGGATCCGGCGCGTCCGGATCGTCGACGATGAGCGCGAACGACTTCGTGCCGGCCGGCACGTCGCTCCAGGCGAGCGGCGGCGAGCGATCGGCGCCCTCGCACGTGTACTGCGTCGGGATCTCGGAACCCTCGGTGAACGCCGTCGACGTGAGCTTCATGGGCAAAGGCTACCGCCGGTCGCGGCGTGACGCCCGCCCGCGGATCCCGCCGGCTGGTAGTATCGGGAGCGAGCGAGCGGGCGGGCGGCGCGGCCGTCGCCGCGCGCCGACGCGCCCACGAAGCCGATGACCGAGCCGACGCCGACCCCGACCCCCGGACCCGAGCCGTCGCCGCCGACCCGCAGCGAGTACGACGGCCCCCGCGACGAGCTCGGCCCCGGCTACCTGCTCTGCATCGAGGACGGCAGCTCGCGCACCGTCCCCCTGCCGGCGGGCGGCGAGCTGACGATCGGCCGCGATCCCGAGTGCGGCATCCGGCTCGCCGATCCGCAGGTGTCGCGGCGCCACGCGATGATCACCGCGACCACCGACGGCGTGCGGGTCACCGACCTCGACAGCCGGCACGGCACGTCGGTCAACGGCGAGCGGCTGGCGCGCGCGCGGCGCCTGTTGTCGGGCGACGTCATCACGCTCGGCGGCGCCGTGCTGGTCGTGCACCGGTCGAGCCGCGCGATCGGCGTGCGCACGGTCGTCGACGGCGCCGAGCTGGCGAGCCGCCTCGAGATGGAGCTCGATCGCACGGTGCGCTACGGGCGCGCGGTCGCGGTGGTGGTCGTGCGCGCCGACGGCGACCTCGATCGCGGGCGGCTGGGCAGCGCGCTCGCGGCGCGGCTGCGGCCGATCGACGCCGCGGCGCTGTTCGGCGAGCGCGAGCTGGTCGCGGTGCTG